>PLXT01000060.1:8888-21070 GCA_003151535.1 Methanobacterium sp. | reverse complement strand
TTACAGTTAAGCGGCCATACCATTATAAACATCATAGTACCTGCAGCAGTAGCTACACTAATGAACAATGAACTTACACCTCGTGAAATCGCAAGAAAAGTTGTTGAAGGAGCTTATGTATCATCTGCAATACCTGGAGGAATTCAAAGAGCTGAAGAAGTAAGTAAACGTGCAATAAAAATAATGTCAGAACTATAAATGTTTTTGGTGTAAAAAAAATGCTATTAATGATTACAGTAGACGATTTGCCCGCCGAAGGTTTGCCATATATAATAGAAAAAACCATAGAAAGGGGAGCTAAAAATATACATGTCCTAAATGCCATTACCAAAAAGGGACGTATGGAACATATCTTCCTTGTAGATGTTGAAAAAAAATACTTGGAAGAAGTATCATTACTACTCGCTTTAGAATTAGGAACGTTAGGAATAAAAACTTTCAACACAGAGCATATTATGCTTCCATTCGAAATAGTAACGAAAAATGTAACAATTCAAACAAAAAACGAAGATTATAAATCAAAAGTACAAGTAAAATACCTGAAAAACAACAACAATCAAGTCATATCATTAAAAGCAGAATACGAAGACATTAAAACTCTGGCAATAGCTCTGGAATCTAAAGGGATAGAAATACCTCTGTCCAAATTAAAGACAATAATAGAAGCAGAAGCATATAATAAAATACTCCATGAAGAGAACATAGTGATAAAAGTTAATTAAATCGACCCTTGATTAAAAAAATGTAGTGTCCCCCTAGAATTAAGGGGGATACATTCATCTATTTTTTAAAGTATTTCCAAAAATTTTTTTTCTATCAGCAAATTTTGCATACTCATTTAACAATAGTTTCCATATTTGTATCAATCAATACATCAAATGGTATTTTCTTGGTCCATCCCGTCTTTTCGAAGATGTTCATGAAACAAACACCAATTATTTTAGGTTTCTGTTCGCCTGAAATTTCATTAATCATCTCTGAAACATCGTCTGGTGAGCACCCAAATTTAGGCATTGCAAGACCACCCATTACCACAACCACATCAGGTCTTTTAGGATCACCTTGAACATTTACAACACTGAACCCAATGTCTTGTTGCTCATCTATTCTTTTAGCCTTTTTCAAAACAGCTTTAGGCACATAAACCATTTGAAAATCTTTATCTCTAATAGTATAAGACAATAATTCAATAAAAGGAGTGCAAACTGCTACCGAACCAGTAAAAACAATCTTGGAACCAGTATTAATTTCTTTTACACTTTCTCTAAATGCACCAGTAAAACCTATTATACCACTTTTCTTTTCCAATCTCTCACCCCTTAACCTATTACACTAATTTATTGGTAATAAATATTATTCTAAAAAAATATAAATCATTCTTCCATTCTGGCTACACTTAATAACATATCTTTCAAATTTTTTTCATTAGGACAAAAAATATCAATCAATTCATCTGACAATGCATAGGAAGGTCCTTCCTTTATTTCCCCGTTAAATAAAAGAACATCCACATCTTCATTTCTCAAAAATTCGACTGTTTTTAATCCTCTTTTTCGTTCATAGGTTGTAGCAGGATTTATCTTTAATTGAAAATTTTTTATTTTCCCCTTATCTAAATCTACTATTAAGAAGTAGGGAGCTTTTCCAAAATGTTTGGAAATATTAGACTTCAATCCTTCATCTTTATCAACTGGAACAGCTACTCTCATTCTTATTTTTTTTCCAGGTTCAATTTTGATTGTTATACTGTCTAAATCATTAATTTCATTCATTATTCTTTTTTCTAATTTTTTGGAGATCTCATCAGCTTTTTGTATCGATAATCTTTTTTTTGTCTCTAAATGAAGCTCTGCAAATACATAAGGACCTGATCTTCTCACTTTAATATCATGTACTCCTTCAACACCTTCAAAGTTAGTTGCTATTGATTTAATCTTTTCCACTGTCTTTGGATCAAGATTTGCGTCTAAAAGGACAAGTACAGCCTCTTTTCCAAATTTCAATCCAATGTAAATGATAAATAATGCCACTACTAAACCAGCAACGCCCTGAAAAATCGGATAACCTATATAAGCTCCCAAAATTCCGACAAAAACTATGAGTGAAGAAAATACATCAACAAAACTGTGTTGACCATCATTTATCAATGCACGGGACCCTATTTCAGTTCCCACTTTATCCTTATATCTAGCTAAGAAAAAGGAGATTATTACAGATAGTATAGATACTGAAATAGCAAATAATGGTATACTTATTGTTTTTGGGGTTAAAATACCGTTTATAGATTCAATTATTATTTCAAAACCACTTAGAATAATTATCACAGATATTATCAGAGAAGCTAGGGTTTCAAATTTATAGTAACCATAGGGAAATTTCTCATCTGGTTTTCTTCGTGAGAGTTTCAATCCAATATAAACTGCCAAAGAAGCAAATATGTCTGAGAAAGAGTGCACCGAATCTGCTAATAATGCAATGCTGCCTGATAAAACTCCAACTATCCCTTTAATAATGGCAAGAGAAAGATTCGCTATTGCAGAATACTTAGCTGCTTTTTCTCCTTTTTTAAGATGTATAAATTCAGTTTCACCCATCTAATCACGATCTTGCATATTTAAAATATTGTGAATTTTATTCTCATGATAAAATCCTCAATTTTTATATATTTTAAAAAAAATTTTATTTTGTTTTAGTTATGTTCCTTACAAGCAGATTGTTTCATCGGCAAGACGCAAATTACAAGTTTTTCATTCTTCAAAAGTGTTTTCAACCGTGCCGAAGACCTCGACATATATCTTTGCTTTGCGTTCAAATTCAGCATTTTGTACTGCTTTTGAACTTAAATTTGCACATAACAGAAACATCTGTTTTTTGATTGGATTATGATCTCTGCAGAAGTCATCTTGCTACCTTCATGTCTTTCTTAAACGTTTGATAACTTCAATATTCCCTTTGATTATTTTTTTACATCTAAAAGAGTGAAGTAGGGGCTTTTTCCAAAGTGAATTGAAATTTTTGAGAAAAGTCCCTGGTTATCCATGCGGGGTATACTTATTATCATCATTGACCTCTATTTTAATATTAATAATTTTAATCTGCCCCGCATAGTGGAGTGCCACATTCCGGACATTTATCGTTTCTACAAGGTACACTTTGAGTTTTAGGTGTTTCATATCCGCATTTATGGCATTTACACTCTCTAGGTGGGCCACCTCCCATACCGCGGCCTCTTCCACTTCCCTTTTGTCCCATGATTTTTTGTACCTCTTCCTCGTAATCAATGGTGTAGATGTCTTGAGATTCACAATCGGGACATTTTTTATATTCTTTTTGGGGACTGTGCCATTCAAATTGGCATTTTCTACATTTGTATCTTTTTTCAGCTGTCATATAATCTCCTCCTTTGATATTCAATATTTTACCTTCTACCAATGCATTAGCTACCTTCTCTCTGGCAGAAATTAGAATTCTATGTAAGGTAGGTTGTGAGATCTCCATTATTTCTGCTGCCTTTTGTTGTTTGATTTTTAGGTAATCTTTAAGTCTTATGGATTCAAATTCGTCCATGGTGATTTCTATGGATTCTAATTTGAGATGATCAATTTCTACATCTGGTTTGAAACATTTTATTTTTGGTTCACGGAATATTCTTTTACACATCTTAGGCCTTGCCATATTATGAATATATATTCAAAACTATTATATAATACTTTTGTAATAGAAAAATGTCACAAAAAAAATATTATTTATAACAAGGTCTTAAGATTTAATATAGAAAATATTAAAAAAAGAAGATCAATTTGTGAGTCAAAGTTAAGATAATGTAATTGTTTTGATGATAACTAGGCTTATCAATTAATCTTATGATTTGTACTTTCACCAATTTCAATTAAATTTCCCTAACAATTTGAAGTTCAAAAGATATTCATTATTCGTGCTCATCAAGAACAAAGGATGCAAATGTTAATCCTGATCCAAGACGTACTTGGCTGGCAACGGCGACAGCTTCTTTAATCTCATCCATTGTAGCACCGGCCTTTAAAGCATTTTCTTTATGGGATTTTACACAATACTCACATTTAATGGCCACAGCACATGCCACGGCAATTAATGATTTGTCCTTGGATGATAATGCACCTTCTTTCATTATTTCTGAAGCTAAATTTCTGAATGCAACATTTAATTCTTCGCTAACTGCCTCTGTAAAACGATATGGTCTTTGTTTTTCTACTTTCAATTTATCCTTCCCTCGATTAAATTTCTGATTATTAGTTTAATATCATTAGTTTAATATTTATCGTGTTATTCTTTAATTAGTTTTTAATGGATTTCTTCGCCTTTAGATCCTCTTTTTGATCTTTTTTTATTTCAAACGGAAGTTCTAACCTCGTAAGAAGCGGTTCTATAAGAACTGTGTGGGTTTGTATCCCTATAACATTATAAGGATCTGCTCCCAGTGCTAATGCAATGAACTGTGCAATGTTCAAATGGGATATGTTAAACTCTATTCCTAGTTTTTCCTCAATATATGGTTGATAACGGTCAAATTGCATCTGACAATTGGGACACATGTGTATAAGTATTTCTACATTATTATCCTTCAGAGCCTGAAGCTTATCTGTCGTAATACCTAATGACGCTTCTTTGTTGGTGAATCTCTGACGGAATCCATTACCACAAGTAAGCTTTTTGTGATCGTACCATCCTATCGTTTCAACTCCTACTGCAGCTACAAGCTCGTCTAGGAGATTAGGATCCCTGACACCTCCTATGGTGTCGTTATAGTGTACCTTACAATAGTGGCATGCATGGTGTGTTGCAACCTTTAAACCAGAAAGATCAAATTTAACAAGTTTAGAAATTTCTTTCCGTTTGTTAAAGAAGATTTCGGCTACATGAAATATGTTTTTGGTTGGATCCATATCACCTGGAGTGTATTCCATTTTTTCAAGATTAGAATCATTTGATATCTTATTTATTTTATCCCGGGCTTCTTCATCTTGATTCAAGATCTTGGCTGATTTTTTTAATATGGCGTAGCATGTAGCACACATTGTAACGATATTACCATGACCAGTTTCTGATCCTATATGAAAGTTTCTGGCTGCCAGTGCTGTTGTTGAAAGCTGGTCAAATAGATCAAAGTAGTATCCGAGTCCAGTACAGCATGATTGTCTTTCATCTACAAGATATTCAACATCAATATTATTTAATATGTAGCATGTGGACGATTCGATGCCTGGATATTCAACGTTCACTAGACAACTTTTAAAGAGTAGAATATTTTTATCTGGTATGATCTTCATTTTTTTTACATCTCTTTACCATTTTAATCCGATTAAATCCTGAATTTTCGAGAATTGATTCAATTTCGTTAACCCCCCTTTAGGGAGTATGTAAGCTCCAATCCAAAGATCTGGTGATGCTTTTAAATAATTTAAAACGTCTTTTACAAGTTTTAATGAATCTTTTTTCGGTTTTATAGTTCTCATGTGTTAAATATACTTCGGTTACATCTATTTAAGTTATTAAATTACTTTATGGGTTGATTAATGCATAATAAATCCTAATAATAATTTTTTTCATAACTGCCACTTACAGATCATTTTTTTTATTAGGTAATTTTTATTTTACAATATCATCCACATTTTTTTTGAATTGTAACTTGGGGTATAGTATTCTACTTTGACTAAACATTATATAATAGTTTTGAATATATATTCCTAATGATAAATTTTTAATCCAAACGCCAGTTATTGTTCATAGTTATCTTTCTTAAACATTTATCAAAAAAATCAAGGAATGTGTTTCATTCATGAAATTCAGAAAACAAATGGATACAAAAGGAATATTAAAAGAAGTAAATGAATGTAAACCAGAAGAATTAGAAGAATTACTTAAACGAATTGAAACTGAAATTGAAGAATCTGAAGGTAAAAATGAGGATTTTTTAATGGCAAAAACAATGACAACAAGTAGATTAGCTTCTATGAGAAGTAAAAATGTAGAATAATAGTTTGTATTATATAATAATGAAAAATTGTTAAATTTAATTATATGAGTATTATGGATGGTGTTTTTTTATGATATTGATTATAGGAGATCCTGAAGATAATAGGCCAACCTATTATCAGGAGGCTCAAGCAACTGCACAATATCTTAAAGTACATGGATATAAGGTTAAAGAACTTTATAATGGAGATGCCACTTCTAAAAATATAATTAAAGGCATGTATGATGCTGATGGAATCATTTATGTTGGGCAAGGTGGTGGTGGAACATATAATTTAAAAACTGGTATAGCAACGGGTCCATATGGATTGACAGGAGCAGATAAACCAATACTAGGATATGGAAATAAAATGCGTGAAGGTACATCCGGCCCCCTTTTTACTCCTCCATTTAAAAAATCTGGAATACCCGTCATAATAGCCCATGCATGTTATTCAACCGGACAAACAAAAGGAATAAATTCTTATGACATTATAACTGTAAAAAACCGTCTTGATACTATTTATAAATATAGTCATATGTTCACAGCATGGAATGCTAATTACCTAGCCACATTAGAACCAATTGTCAAAGGTATCCCATTAATAAATGATTTTGTAGAAAATAAACAACCAATTGGAAGTATGCTTAATTATTGGCCAAATAGGAATGGTGCATATCTTTATGAATATAATCTAAAAAATAATACGAAAATATGGGATCACTCTGGAGAATCAGACTTTTTCAGTGTTTTAGCCGTACCCATTACATCCCCTATATTATCATGTAACCATTATAATAGTGGAACATATACAATATTTAAAGACTTAAATGCTCCTTCATGTTATGGAAGATTTCCTAAGGCCGCTGAAACTACACCTTATGACGATACTGCAGCTGAAGATTGGTACAATTCTCATAATAAATGTTAATAATCCAATAAGAATATTCCAGTATTTGAAATACAGCCGTCAGTAACTTAGAAGTAGATATTACATATAGAACTATTCTATAAATATGTAATTTAGTCTATCATTTGTACGCATCAACCAATTTAACTAAATTTATTTTTAGCAAGTGCTGGTTGATATTGATTCCCTGTTCTTACATCAATTATAATGATTTTCATTAGATTAAAAATCATAATTATTAGGAACAGTAGATTATAATATAATTACTATTCTGTTCCAGGATATTTTTATCCCTTTCCACCTCTCCTTCTGGGAGTTCTGGCTTCTGGACCTCCATTGGATGATGATGTTATCTCTCCTAGTTTGCCTTCAGTAAAAAGTTTCAAATTATATTTTACACTTCCAGATTGGAGTTTATAAACTTTGATTCCTGCCTTTCTTAAAATATTAAATGCATTTGAGCCAATAGCTTCAGAAATTAGAGTTTCAACTTTATTTTTTACTATAAATTCTGCTGCTTTATTTCCTGCCCCTGGAACATTCCTTGCTGGGTTTTCTGTAGTTAAATCACCTTTTATTTCACCATTTTCTATATCTACAATTATAAAATATGGACATCTTCCAAATACTGGGCTTATTTCAGATTCTAAACTATTTCCTATTGATGTTACAGCTACTTTCATGGAGATGCCTCCTTTTTTATGGTTTTTTCTATTTTATTTACAATATCTGATATTTTTTTTGAAATTTCTGATTCTGGTTCTTTAATTACGATAGGATTTCCAATGTCTGAGGCTTCAGACGTTTTCATATCTAGGGGTAGTTTTCCTAGGAAAGGAATATCCATTTCTTCAGCTATTTTAGGCCCACTATCTTTACCAAATATGAAAATTTCATTTTCACAGTGTGGACAGATAAAACCAGACATATTTTCAATAATCCCGATTATGGGAATATTTAAACTTTTTACCAGATTAATACTCTTTACTACATCTTCTTGTACTACTGATTGGGGTGTAGTAACGATTACAACACCATCTAATGATGGAAGTGTCTGTAGAATAGTTAAAGGTATATCTCCAGTACCTGGGGGATTATCAATAATTAGCACATCCAGATCACCCCAATTAATCTCTCCTAGAAATTGTTTTACTGCACCAGTTTGTGCTGGTCCTCTCCATATAATTGGAACATCTTGTGAAGATAATAAAAAACTTATAGACATGACTTTTATGCCGTTTTCGGTTTCGACAGGTAATATTCCCTCTTTATCAAATATTAAAGTTTTTCCTTCTACTCCGAACATTTTTGGAACATTTGGTCCATGTATATCCGCATCCATGATACCTGTTTTGTAACCTTTTTTTGCAAATGCTGCTGCAATGTTAACCGAAACAGTTGATTTACCTACACCGCCTTTTCCACTCATTACCGCAATTTTATACTTTATTCTATCCATTCTTTTTACAATATCAACATCTTGTTGCATTCGGGCTATTTTTTCCTGATTTTCCTGTTCTGTTACCATTTTTTTTTCCTTCTCTAAATTCTAAAAACAATAAAAAAATATAAGACGATTTGAAGATTTATAAAAAAATTTAAAAACTTTTTTTTTGGCTTAACCTTTTTTTTTTGTTTAATGGCAGGAATTTTTATCTGCTTTATCGTCACAGGAGTTTTCATCTGCCAATTGTAGCATTCCAGTTTGCCATGCTTTAAAAGCATCTTCAACTTTTCCAGATGCACCAGAATATACTTCCATTCCACTATTTTGCAGCATGGATACGGCTTTTGGTCCTAAATTTCCACATAAGAGTACATCTACTCCAGAGTTTGATATGATCTCTGCGGGTGTTTTAGAACCGCCAGTATGTTTACCTTGAATTTCAATTGTGTCGATGTCTTTAATTTCATCATTTTCAATTTTAATAATAGTTAAGTAAGGAGTTCTCCCGAAATGCATTGAGATATCTGAGAGTAATCCCCCTTTATTAAGTGTAGGTATGCCTATAGTAGTAATTTTAATCAACTCCTAATTTTTTTATTAAATTTTTTTTGTATTCTGCACTGCACAGTTTAGTACCACATTCAGGACATTTGGTGTTTAGGTATGAAACTCCTGGAATTTTTTCGGTTTCATGTCCACAATTTGTACATTTACATACTCTTGGAGGACTTACTCCTATTCCACCATTATCTTGCCTTCTTCTCGGACCTAATCCCTGTTCTACTGGTGGTTTTTGAATCTCTTCATCAACACGCAGCATAGAGATCTCTCCAGATTCGCAGTCAACACACATTTCAATGTCTTTTTCGGAGCTATGCCATTCAAATCCGCATGTTTTACAGTTATATCTCTTTTTGATAGCCATATGATCCCCTCCGTTAATATCCATAATTTTACCTTCTACAAGAGCTTTTACTACCTCCTCTATGGGAGCATTTAGAATTTTGTTTAAAGTAGGCTGTGAAATTTCCATTATTTCTGCTTCTTTTGTCTATTTATTTTTTGATAAACCTTTATCTTTATGTCTTATGGCCTCAAATGCGTTTATGGTAATTTTTAGGGATTCATATAATTAATGAAAACTTTAAATTTGTTTTTTTAACATCATATTTTCATTTTTACAGAATATTTATTTATCTATGATTTGAGCCTTCCATGTAATGAATATATATTCAAAACTATTATATAATACTTTGGTCAGATAATTAATTATATAAACCAATTAAATACAAATTCCAAAAATTAACAATAAAATAATGTTTTTATAATTCAAATAGTTCTAGAAAAGTCTTAATAAATATATTGGAGATTTATGATGGATGTAACAGTACTTTCAGAGAATACAAAGCTAAAAAATTCAAATCTAAATATAGAACATGGTTTATCATTATTAGTTGAAAAAGATGATAATAAAGTACTTTTTGATACTGGAGGGCCTGAAGGCACCGCAATCCAAAACGCTGAATCATTAAATCTCGAATTATGTGATGTAAATGCTGTAGTTATATCACATGGACATGACGATCATACAGGTGGACTATTGGATTTTTTTAACCTAAATGACGATGCACCAGTATATCTCAAAAAAGAAGCTTTAAACCCCCATTATACTGGCAGTAGTAATAATAAAGAATTCATCGGAATGGATGAGAGGATTATTGAAGATTATAGTAATAGGCTTAAATTTATTAGTGAAACAACAGAAGTATTAAAAGATTTTTTTGTAATACCTAACATTTACCAAAAATATCCTACACCTACAACTAACAACATACTATTTTCAAAAGAAGATAATAAAATTTTAATAGATAAATTCCAGCACGAACTATTCATGGCAGTGAAAAGTAATAGTGAAATAGATATATTTTCTGGTTGTGGGCACAAAGGTATCAGGAACATAGTTCGTACTGCTGAAGAAGCGTTTCCGCATATAAAAATAAAAACTATTATCGGAGGATTCCATTTTCAAGCAGGTAAAATATCAACATTTAGAGCAAAATCAGAAGAGATAGAAGAAACATCACGATGGATAAAGTCCGATGGTATTGAAAAAGTTTACACCGGGCACTGTACTGGCAAATATGGATACCAAATAATGGAAACAATATTAGAAGATAGAATAGACCAGTTATACACTGGTAAAAAGATAGTTATTTAATAAAAAATTAACTAGGATATAAACATATTCATCCAATGTTTCTAATAGAAATCAGCCTAATTAAGGAAGTAAAATTGAATATGTCAAAAAAAAGATGAAATGGATTTATATTTATAATGTTTTTGCTATTTCACTGAAGGGTTTTACTTCCCTGAGGTCTAATAATTTCATTGGACCAAAGAAGTTTATTATTGTTTCTTTGTCTGGAGATTCTATTATGAAATATCCTTTATGATCTATTCTTTCATCTAAAGGACAGCTCATATATGCTCCAACAATTTCAATACCTGCACTCTTAATATGCTCATCAGAAAAAAGTCCTTTAATCATATCTTTACCATCAGCCGATAACAAAGGGCATTCAGAGGCAAGATGTGTGTGCTCTGCAACAAATAACATATATATCACCTATAATATAATATGTAGATATTTGAATAAATAATTTGCCTTTATCTTTAAAATCAGGGTTTAAGGTTTTTTAAGCCCGTTTACAATGTAGTGGAATGTACCGATTTTTTGGGTATTTATAGTGTCAAAACCATACTGGGCGAGTATTTCAGTCACTTGTTCCGGGGATAATTTCACATTAAATGGAGGTCCTGGATTGTTTTCAATTTTTCTAAATTCAACAACTGAAAATATCCCTCCAGATTTGATTATCCTCTTAATATTATCCAGGACTGGTTCAACCTCATTTTCCGCTACAAATCCATGGAGAACATTAGCCATCATGATATGATCAACAGAATCATCATCTATTGGAATATTTTTTGTAATATCGGCAAGAACTGCTTCCATATTATTTAAATCATTATCTCTGATCTTGGTTTTCACTTTTTCAATGGATTCTGGATAAACATCAACAGCATAGACCTTTCCTTGTTTACCCACCATTTTGGATGCTTCAATTGATATGTATCCATCACCACATCCAGCATCTAAAAATACATCTCCTGATTTAATATCTGCATTTTTAAGGACTTCTTCAGCATTGATTATATTCTGTGTTGATTTACCGTGATGCACGTGTCCATGTTTCTCAGCCATACAATATCGCCTCTGAAAATTTTATTAATTTTTTATATATTTAATTCCTGACTTTCAGCCTTCAATTCTTGTTTTGGGAAATAGGGAATATTCAATATTTTATTTAAAAAAAAATTTAAATTTGATTAAAGTGCTTCTAGAGCGTTTACAACACAACCAATATTCTCACCGTTCATTCCAACAATGACCTCATCTGGTTTGATGTCGGCGAATTTCCTTGATCCACTGCATCCTAAAGTTATGTTAGGTCTTTTGGTTGTGTATGGTCCTGCTACCGCATCACCACAAAGTGATTGAATTCCAGCAAAATCTGCCTCAAAACGACCACCTAAGGTGTATACCATTGCTTGGGATAACTGCATAGCCTGTTTAGGGTTGCAAATTATAATTACTACATCTGGATCNNATTTTTGGTATAGCATCTACTGTTCTTTTTGCTGATCCTAAACTCGAAAATCTACCTAGTGAGTAGTACATTTCACCGGATTTAACTTTTTCAGGCGGTTCCATTAGTCCTATTGCTCCAGCTCCTCCTTTACATGCCTGTTGTTCGGCTGTTGCATAAAAT
>PLXT01000060.1:8542-8879 GCA_003151535.1 Methanobacterium sp. | reverse complement strand
ATTCATGATTTCACCTCTAAACTAAATGTTGTTAAACAATCAATATATTTTTTTTCTTATTAAAAATAGAAACATAACAAAAGAACTCTAGCATAAAAAACGGATTTTATCTTGATTATTCCAAATTAATTTATGTATTTAAAAAAGTGTACCATAGATAAACTCGGAATTTATATTTATAATAATCCTTTGTATGACTCTCCNNATATCATCTTCTTCTAAAACTAGTTTAATAGCTACTGGAGATTTTTCCAATTCAAGTTTGTCCTTTATTTTCATTGATAACTCTTTATACCCGTTTACATCACAACTATTCATGATTTCACCTCTAAACTAA
>PLXT01000060.1:0-8499 GCA_003151535.1 Methanobacterium sp. | reverse complement strand
ATAATAATCCTTTGTATGACTCTCCTTTTATTATTTTAACATTAATCGCTTTAAAACTTAAATAAATTTCTTTATCTTTTTTTATACTTAGTGTATCCAACGAACTGGGAGTTAATATTCCTTTAAACTTAATACCTTTTACTTCAACTTCAATCCATACTGTTGGTCCCATCCGTATTACATCTATAACCATACCTTTTAACTGATTCCTGAGGGATGATACAAAAGGTTCATTAGAAAATATGATGTTTTCGGGCCTCACTGCAACCATAACTTCTATATCCTCTCCAGAATATGTATCTGAACTGTGTAATATCAAATTGTGGTTTACTTTCACATCGACGATACCTTTGTTTTCGCCTATAACTTTCCCTTCGAAGATGTTATGGACACCCACGAATTCGGCAACAAATTTATGGCAAGGTTTAGAAAAAACATCAGTAACTATACCCTGTTGCATAATAACACCATCTTTCATGACAGCTACCTGTTCAGCTAAACTCCAAATATCATTAAAGTTATGACTAACATGAATACATGTTGTTTCGTAATCCTTAATTGCCTTTTTAATCATATCTGTCAAATAAGCATGAGTGTTCACATCAAGAGCACTGAAAGGCTCATCCAACAATAGTATATTAGGTTTCACAATCAGTGATCTGGCGATAGCAGTTCGTTGTTTTTCTCCTCCACTTAAAGTTTCAGGATTTCTATTCAAAAGATGTTCAATTTTTAGATGTTCAGCCATTTCAATGACACTGGACTTTATTACATCTTTATCATCAATTTTTTTCTTTAAACCATAAGCTATATTCTCAAAAACATTCATATTGGGAAAAAGAACATAATCTTGGTAAATTATACTTATTCCCCTATTTTCCGGGTATAACTTGGTTATTTCTTTTCCTTCCAGGAATATCTTGCCATTATCTGGCGTAAAAAAACCGGCTATTGTTTCTAAAAGCACAGATTTACCAGAGCCTGTGGGTCCTATAATCACCAGATAACCATTTTTTTCAAGACTAAGGTTTATATTATCCAAATGGAATTGTCCTAGATCTACGCTTAAATTTTGAATCTCTAAAAACATTGTGTAATCATTCAACTCCTTTAGTGCTTTCTTGAGCATATCTTTCTAACACAAATATGGCCACGAAAGATATTAAAACTAATAATATGCCTGCAGTTATGGCAGTGTCTATATTTCCTAGGGATAGATTATAATAAATGGTGATAGGCAGGGTTTCAGTTTTTAGATAGGTTCCACCACCCACCAACAGAACTGCTGCAAAGGTTCCTATACAACGAGCTAACGAAACCACTGAAGAAGCAAATATCCCTCCTTTAGCTAATGGTAAGGTTATGTTTATTAATGTTTCAAACTCCCCATATCCTAAACTCCTAGAAACAAATTCATATCGCGGATTAACATAATTAAATGTGGAGTAAAGTATTCTCACAGCATAGGGGAGAGCAACAAAAAACTGAGCAATGATTATTCCAGTAGTCGTGAAAATAACTTGGATTCCTAAACCGTCCAGTATATTCCCCAGAAACCGATTCCCAAATATCATTAGTAATGCAATGCCCAGAACAATTTCTGGAAAAGCCATAGGAAGATCCAAAATACTTTTTACAAAACTTTTAAGGGGAAAAGAATATCTGGAGAGAGAGTATGCTGTTGGTATTGCTATCATCATAACAAAAAATGCAGCTAATATAGAAGTAGATAATGTTAACTTAAGTGCGGATATCATCTCATCTGAAAAAAGCGATTGTATAAATCCTTCTGGAGAAGGCATAAGGAATATGCTACCTATAATTATGAATAATAATGCAGTAAAAATAAAAGATATGGATATAAAGATAATTTCTAACTTGCTTCTCATATTGTATACCGATTTTCAGTTTGATTATTTTTTATTACAAGCAGAGTTGTCTTTATATCCTTTATATTATTATTGATTCACTGGTTTGAATCCATGTTTCTGCCATATGGCCAAGCCTTGTGATGAAGTTATATAGTCTTCAAATTTCATGGCCAAATTTTTGTTTTTAGTGAAAGTAGTCAACCCAATACCAATAGTGGCAATGGCATTTTGATCTGCAGGAATTTGAATAACATCGATTTTACCTTGGGCATCACCAGTTGTAGCTATGTCTTGAGTTACTATTGCAGCATCCACCTGTCCTGAGGTGAGATAGGTTATTAGTTGGTTTACAGTAGGAGCATATACAACAACATTATTTTTAACTGCTGCTAAATTCCCTGTTTTATTTAATATTTGTATACTCAGTTTACCTACAGCAGTAGCATTAGTATCTCCCAGGCCAACTTTAAGTCCAGATCGGCCTAAATCTTGAACAGAAGTTATGTTTTTAGGGTTTCCTTTTTGGACGACTATGACTGGTATGTGATAAACTATCGGTTTAACAGTGTCATTAATAATGTAACCTTTACTTTTAGCGTTATCCATGAATGTCAAATCTCCTGGAACCACCGCATCAGCGCTTTTTTGCGTATTTAGTGTAGCAAAAAGTTCTCCACTGTTACCATATTGTATGTTAACTGTAGTTCCGGGGTTTTCTTTCTCGAAGTTAGCTTTCAGATCATTCATAGCGGACATAGTACCAGCACCCGCCAGAACGGTGATGTTTCCTTTCGCATTATTTCCACCAGTAAAAATACCACTGGCATATAACCCTGCAATTATAATCACAATTGCAACAATACCAATCATTGCCATGTTTTTAGAATTCATATTCATCCCCCCCTCATTTTTGTATTTAACTTATAAAATATTACCCTAAACATATTTAGTACACTTAAACAATATTATCGATATGCATATATAAATCTGTCGAGGGATAAAATTTCTAATAATACAACAAAAAAACTGTTAGGTTACACAGAACCATGAATTATAGTTGGGATGAAGATTAAAAAGAACCTTGGAATTTTTATATAATCCTCTTAAACTCCAAATTTTATCTAAAAAATAGTTTAGGGAAATATAAAAAAAAGTAAAAAAAAAATTTAGTAAAAAATTCTCATTCTTTTGCAACAATGATTTCTGTTGATTTTATTATTGCTGAAACTGTGTCTCCTTCTTTAAGATTGAGTTTTTCAACGGATTCTGTGGTTATTATGGCGGTTATAAGTTCTGGTGATTCAATTTTTATTTTAACACTGGCCATAATAGCACCTACTTCAACGTTCTCAATTTTACCTTCAAAAACATTCCTTGCGCTTATCATCATTAGTATCACCTCAGTTTTTATGCTATTAATATTATATATACACTCATTAAAAATTTATATATGCCTAAAATGGCATATCGATCAAGTAATTCATTAAAATTTAGGTGAAAACAATGACAAAAATCGAATTCAAGTCAATAGGTACTATTCATTCTCAATTTAAGGATCTTGAGGGAATGCCAATCCAACCTATTGGTGCCAGAGGTATTAAAGGTGAAATACACCTTAATTATGAATACAAAGAGGGTTTAGAAGATTTAGAGGGGTTTTCGCATATTATTCTAATTTATTATCTACATCTTTCGAGTGGCTATTCACTCGAAGTAAAACCATTTCTTGACACTGAAAAACGGGGTATATTTGCAACAAGGGCACCTAAAAGACCAAATCCTATAGGGATTTCTGTTGTACGCCTTGAAAAGATAGAAGGCACAAAAATATACATATCAGATGTAGACATAGTTGATGGTACACCACTGCTTGATATTAAACCTTACATTCCTAATTTCGATAAACACGACGATGATGATATAAAAATAGGATGGTTTGAAAACAAACATCATAAAGCAGTAGAAAAAAAGTCTGATCGACGTTTTTTAGACTGAAAACTATAAATATTTGATTTTAAATAATCCATTAATAAATTGAATAGTGTATCAAAAGAGGCGTTTAAATGAGTTTCAACAATGCAAATGAAGAGGTAAATGTCGAAGAAATTCTTAAAAAAATTGAAAGCTATTTTGGTTTAGTTCCTAAGATCTTTCAGATATTAGCAGAAAATCCATTGGCCCTTAAAGCTTATTTCATAAAATTTGAAATATTAATGACCGATGAAACTTTGCCATCATTAACCAAAGAATTTGTTTCTATAGGAGCAGCATCTGCCCTGGGGGCTGAGCACTGCCTATTAACCCATCTTAAAGTAGCAAAAAAATTTGGAGCAACTAATGATCAATTGCTTTTAGCTATTTTAATGGGATCTATGATAGCAGAAACCGATGCACTAGCCCAGTCTCTAAGGACTTATGAGGAGTTTAAAGATTAGATTTCCATAAATTTGATGATATATATGGTTTAATTAAAGGGCTTCAAGAGCGTTTACTACACAGCCTATATTTTCCCCGTTCATTCCAACTATGACTTCGTCTGGTTTGATGTCTGCAAATTTCCTTGATCCACTGCATCCTAGAGTTATGTTTGGTCTTTTGGTTGTGTATGGTCCTGCAACCGCATCACCACAAAGTGATTGGATTCCAGCAAAATCTGCCTCAAAACGGCCTCCAAGGGTGTAAACCATTGCTTGAGCTAACTGCATAGCCTGTTTAGGGTTGCAAATTATAACCACAACATCTGGATCGAATGGAGCTGTTTCAAGTGGAGCGTACACTATAGCTTTCATTATGGGATCTATTTTGGGGATTGCATCCACTGTTCGTTTTGCAGAACCCAAACTCGAAAACCTCCCCAGGGAATAGTACATTTCACCAGATTTAACCTTCTCTGGAGGTTCTATAATGCCTAGTGCTCCAGCCCCACCTTTACATGCCTGTTGTTCAGCTGTTGCATAAAATGTGTCACCTTGAGCTGCCTTTTGAACCATCTCACAGTGTCTTATATGTTCTTCTATCTTAGGAATACCATCAGGGATGTCATCTTCCTTTAACACTAGCTTAATTGCAACTGGAGATTTTTTTAATCCCAATTTATTCTTAATCTTCAGTGATAATTCCTTATATTCATTGACATTACAACTATTCATGATTTCACCTCTAGACCTTAATTTGTTAAGCACAATATAATTTTTTTACCTTATAACAATGTGAAACATATCAGCAATGAAAATAACTAAATTTGTACTAGTCAACTAGAACTGACTGGAATTCCAAAAAAAATGCAAAAATAATTTAACTCTTCCAATCACAATATTATAAATGGGATATGAAAATTTAAATTATTATTTATATCATTCGACATGCATTATTCTTTTGGAAAAAACACTTCCTGCAAAAAGGGCTATCAAAACACTGTTGAGTTAGGATTAAAGATAGATGAAAATTTTCATAGAATGAAAACCCCGAGTAAAGTGAAAATATCAGTTTCAGGTTGTAATAGTTCATGATGCTGAATCCACGGTACGAGATATAGGCATTGTAGGAACCCCGAAAGGTTGGAAAATGTATGTAGGTGGAACATGCGGACTCCAGACTAGAAAAGGTATCTTATTTGCAAAACATCTTTCAGATGATCAGGTAATAGATTATATGAACAAAATTTTGGATTATTATAAAGAAGCAGGTATAGAAAAACGTATGGGAGCATTTATAGACAAAATTGGATTTGAAAAGTTTTCTCACGATATTCTACGAAAAGAATAATGTTCTATTGATCTTTTAATTTTTTAGATGTTAGTGATTGAAAATGACAGAAAAGGATCAAGAAGTTCTAGAAAGGGAATTAATGAAAAAATATGCAGAAGAAGCTTTGGAAAGGAAAAGTAAACCAAGAATTCCATGGAACTACAATTGTTCTGTTAAAATTATGAAGTTTCAAGTAAAAAAAGAACCACTTATCAAGCAAGTTACATGCCCAAAATGTGGAAAAACCTACAAAACAAACAAAGATACAAAATTATGTTTTGAATGTGAAAAAAAATAATTTCAATACAAATTTTTTATTAGATTTAATTTGGTATGGTGAAGTAATCCATAAAACAGATGGATAGTAGTAACCCCTTTAACCGTGTCAATCTACAATAAATGGAACAGTTATAAATAGTTCGACCACATATATTAAAGGAACTGTAGGAGCGACTTATTCATTTATAGCTTAAATTAAAATTTAACGATCTGAATTTGTATGAATTGAAAGTATCTTAGCTGGAATAATTACATTCATTTCTTATCAGGGGATAAAATTGAAAGCTATACTAATTTTTGTGAGAGATATATTATGACCAGACGGATCTTTTGGAAAAAACCTATTAACCATTTATTAGAGGTTAGTGAAAGTAAAAAGGGTTTAAAGAAGGTTTTAGGAACACCAGCACTCTTATTAATGGGTTTAGGTGCTATTATTGGGGCAGGTATCTTTATACTTACTGGTGTTGCCTCAGCTTATTATGCAGGTCCTGGACTAGTTTTGTCATTTATATTTGCTGGAATTGCGTGTGTTTTCACAGCATTATGTTACGCGGAATTTGCAACTATGGTACCAGTCGCGGGGAGTGCATATACCTATAGTTATGTTACATTAGGAGAGTTATTTGCCTGGATTATTGGCTGGGACCTTGTGTTAGAGTACACCCTAATTGTAACAGCTCTGGCTGTGGGCTGGTCGGGATATATGGTCAGTATCATAACGACATTAGGAATTAATTTACCACCGCAACTCCTAAATCCTCCTGGCGTTGCGGGCGGATTCATCAATCTCCCTGCGATAATGATCATAGGCATTATATGTGTGCTTCTAATTCGAGGTACAAAGTTTACTTCACAATTTAATTCACTCATAGTGATGTTTAAACTCTTCGTTGTACTATTATTCATAGCTATAGGAGTTAATTATATAAATCCTGCGAATTATCATCCCTTTCTGCCCTTCGGTTATATCGGCATATTTAAAGGAGCGGCTATCATATTCTTTGCATATATAGGTTTTGATGCCATTACCACCGCAGCGGAGGAGGTTAAAAATCCGCAGAGAACCTTCCCCATTGCTATTTTAGGATCCCTAGTCATCGCCAGTGTACTATACATTATAGTCACTATAGTTTTAGATGGTATGGTTCCATATTACTTATTAGGAGGCGCAGCTCCAGTTGCATTTGCTCTCAATGTTGTTGGTATCCACTGGGCGGATATAGTAATATCAGTAGGTGCTTTAGCTGGTCTTACCAGTGTAATATTGGTGGGTTTCTTTGGACAGAGCAGAGTATTCTATGCAATGGCAAGGGACGGTTTATTACCACCTTTCTTCGCTAAACTTCATAAAGTATTTAAAACACCAATTAATGGTATAATTGTTGTAGGAGTTGTAGCATCTTGTTTAGCAGCATTTCTCCCCATAACTGCAATAGCTGAATTAGTGAACATTGGTACCCTAGCTGCTTTTATAATAGTATCCGCATCAGTATTAATTTTAAGAAGAACCAGACCAGATATAGAAAGACCTTTCCGAACACCATTCTTACCATGGGTTCCTATTCTAGGTATTATATCTAGTCTAGGATTGGTTATTGAATTACCAACCGTAACACAACTACGATTCTTAGTATGGCTGGCTATAGGATTACTTATCTACTACTACTATGGTAGAAAAAATAGTATACTCACAGGAAAACACGGAACTGGAGAGGAGATAATTGAATCCGCTGAAGAATAAAAGACAATTTTTTGGTAATACCGGCATTAAAAACGAGAAGATCACCGCATGACCGGGCAAACCACATTTTGTTAGTAACATCATTAACAATTATGCATCCTTCAAATTTAAACAAAAAATATAATTTTTCTCCTTTTTTAATTAATAGCCCAATTCCTTGCTCATGCAGTCATCATCTATTGAGAGTGAACTACCCCTCCCTTTCGGAAGGGGCTTCTTCCTTCATTGAATCCACTTTTGTGGTTTTTTCAGAGAAGCTTTAATTTCCGTAGTTCCTACGGTACTAATAAGATTCTGTTTATCCAATGCAAAATCACGTATATTTATTGAAGCATTGATATCACGATCATGATTTACACTACAGACTGGACAAACCCATTTTCTATGATGTAATTTCAAATCAGGATTGTGATGTCCACAATTGCTGCATATTTTAGTGGATGGTTCAAACTGTCCAATTTGGAGTAATGTTTTACCATACCACTCACATTTATATTTCAGTTTATCCATGAACCCTGCCCAGCCAACATCACTGATACTCTGTGCAAGGTAATGATTTTTTATCATGCCTTTAATGTTCAGTTTCTCTATTGCTATTGCTTGATTCTCGCATACAATAGATTTACTAAGTTTATGTTGGAAATCCTCACGTATGTTTCGTATTCGTTCATGAATACAACTGAGTTTTAACCTTTGTTTCTCACGATTATTTGAACCTTTCTGTTTACGTGATAACTTCCGTTGTTCACGTTTAAGTTTACGTAGTTCTGTTTTAAGTGGGCGTGGATTATCAACCTTAACACCATTACTAGTTATCAGAAAATGGTTTAAACCCATATCCAATCCTACAGTGGTTTT
>PLXT01000135.1:10545-10787 GCA_003151535.1 Methanobacterium sp. | reverse complement strand
TGGTTGGTGTTGTGTTTTTTGTGAGTATTTGTTTTGTTTGTTTTTTTATTTCATTGAATATTCTTTTGATGTTGTGTGCTATGTATATTAGGTTGTTTTCTGTTAGTGTTTGTTCTATTCCTCGTGTATAGTATTCTGTGAACTTTAGGTTTTGTTTTATGTTTCCGAATGGCCATTCTACGGTTTCTTTGCGTTTTGCGTATTCTAATTTTGCTTCTGGTGTTTCCATTTTTAATTCCATT
>PLXT01000135.1:10399-10537 GCA_003151535.1 Methanobacterium sp. | reverse complement strand
TTAGATTACTATTATATTCATATGTCTTTTGATAAGGTAATTTTTGGTTATTTGGACATGTATACAGGTTGTTTTTGTAATCATATTTGAAATTATGTTTAGAAAATGGCTTTTTATGTTTATTATTTGTTTTAGCTT
>PLXT01000135.1:10156-10356 GCA_003151535.1 Methanobacterium sp. | reverse complement strand
TTTTCTATTGTTGGTATTAGTTGGTTATGGTCTGTGGGGTCTTGTGTTACGCTGTTTGATAAGATTATTCCTGATTTGTAATCTACGCTGATTTGTGAATTGTATGAGAATTCTATTTTATTCTTTTTATTCATCATCCATCGTGCATCTGGGTCTGTTAGGCTAACTGATTTTTGTCCGCTACTTTTTAGTTGTTTTTC
>PLXT01000135.1:0-10124 GCA_003151535.1 Methanobacterium sp. | reverse complement strand
TAATAATGTTATCGTTGTCTTCGCCGTATAATTCGTCTTCTTCTTTGTCTGTATCAATTCCTTTTTTTAGGATTTTTTTAACAATATTAATCTCTTGTTCTGTTAAATTGTTGTTGTTGGAAGCGTTTGCTTTGATTTTTGTACCATCTATGGAGATGTGTTCTAAATTAAGTAATTTTAACTCTTTTGCNNCATAATTTTTCTCGATGAGAAAACACCATCAATAGAAGCCATTATAATAATTCTCATGAGCATTCGTCGCGAATAAGCAGGTTTACCAGCATTATATCGATATTTTTTATCAAGTTTTCTAAAATCCAATTTGTCAACAATATCTGAAACATAAAAACATATATGATCCTCTGGAATAAACTCTCTCAAATCAACCGGTACCAAAAAAGTCTGACCCATTTTATCTTCCCTTAAAACCATAAACACAACCTCCACATAAACACAAACACCATAATAATACTATAACAAACACCAATATATAATTAACCCCTAAAAAAGATATATAAAAAAATTATTTAATAACAAATATATAAAAAGGTAATATAATTATGGGTCAGCCTCCACAAGATAAAATAACATATTAACTATTTTGGGTGTTAAAAATATTCTAAATTAGATTTATAGCTTGAAAAGGCCAGATAAATTTACGGAATTTTTATAGCGTTGTTATAAAAAAAATTTACAATGAAATGATTTGAATATAATTATTTATTAATGAACAGATATATAATTAAAAGTTTGTTAATATCCCGGGGGGATCTGTAGATTAGGAATAATAATAATCTTAGTATTATTAGCTATATTTTTGATAGTTGTACTCGTTTATGGTATGGATAACTTATTAGCCAAAACAGACTCAAACACCAATAATACTCACTCTGTTACTAAAGTATTGATATACGATGGTCAGGGGGTAATGGGAAGCCGTGTTGAAGATACATTGAACGATAGTAACAACCAGAATATAAGTGTAAACAACACAATTTTATATAATACTAGTAGTGTTATAAACTCCAATACCCTATCATGGTACGATGTATTAATAATGCCATGTGGTGAAGCTGCAGACTATTTATCTAATGATGAAATTGATGGTAATTCAATAAAAGAATTTGTTTCAAGTGGTAAAGCCTATATTGGTATATGTGCGGGAGCTTATGCAGGATCTAATTATATAACAGGACAACAGGCAGGATGGGGGGGCTGGCTCTTGATGTAAATAGTATAAGTGAAGGTTATGAGGGACAATTACAAATATCATCAACATCATTTGGAAATAAAATACTGAACAGTTCTTTAACCAACATACATATGGACAGCGGTCCAGCAATGATCGCAAACAATTCTCAGATAGTTATGGCCACATTTGAAGATAACAATACAGGTTATATGAACTATCCGGCCATAATCGGGGACACATATGGATCTGGAAGAGTTATTTTAAGCGGGCCACATCCAGAAATGGACCCTGAAAACCCACAACTTCTAACCAACATGGTTCTATGGTTACTAAAAGATAAAATAATAAAAAAAAATAATTATTTGAAAACCTTTTTTAATTGTTAATCCCTAATTTATTCCCATTAAATTCATAATGGTCACTGACAATTCTTCATTTTCTATTTTACCATCACCGTAAACAGCTGATACTGTAATTATATGATTTTCTTGTGAAACATCGGGATTTATTATTCTATTATCCTCACTTGATAGGTTAAGTTCATAGATTGATTTATCTGGAATAAAGTTTGTAAAATCTTTAATAACTTTTCCAGTTGACTGATCAATTATCTTATACTTTCCAACAATGGTTTTCAAAAGATCGTCGGATAATGGGTTGTTATTCTGGTCTAGAAAACTTATGGTTATTATCCTACTTGATTTCTCGGATATTGTCTTATGTTGGGAGACCAAACTCAAATTCACGTTAACTTCAGTGAAAGAATAATCTTCTAATGGAAATCCAAGTCCATATGGAATCCATGGAGATGCATTTAAACAGTAGTTTGGTCCATTAATTTTTATAATTGTTGATATTTCATTGTAAACATCTGCTAAACTCCTTGGAATAAATTTTACAGATGTATCATAGGTTATTAGGTTAACCACCATTTTATTATTGTCTATTTCATCTAATACCTTCTTAATTGCTGTTGAAAGTGCTGTTCCTGAACTGTTTGATGGATATATCTTGGGAAGTACATAATCCACTTCAGCAGCTGTTAAATGGATGGTTGGAGATGTCCAGAGTACTGATGCAGATAGTTTCTTCGATGAATCAACATCATGAATTGCTGTTGCCATCTGTTTAGCAAATTCAGCTAGTATACTGGATTGTTGATCTACATCATAGCCACTCCACATTTGCCAATCGAAATCATCAAATATAACTCCATCTATTTTCGGTATATCATCTAATAATTGAATTAAAGCATTTTTTAACTTGTTTCGATGATCCATATTTTTAGGATCAACCAGTGATGATTGGTCCGATGCTTTAAACGCATTTATATTTAAATGCAATTTAAGTTCTGTTCCTTCCATTTCATCTATTAAAGCGTTAATATTGTTTTTACAAGTGTTATAATTATTCAGTAAAAAACTATCCGAATAAAATACATGCGTTAATCCCCTACTCTCCAGCTCCTTAAAATCTGGAAATGGATAATTTTCAAGTATATACAATCCTTTAACAACCATTTTTTTTAGACCCCGATTATTAAATAATTTTTTTTAATAATAAATTCCTGGCATTTTTTGATTTATTAGGGAAGAATTTTCCTTTGACCATTTAAACTATATTATACCGGGTTATTACAGCCATAAACCATCTATTTATCTTATTAATTTTATATTGACTGTAAAAAAATTTACAAATATATTATATAATTTTGATTTCAAGATATATAATCTTAAACCCATATGAGTTAAAAAAAATTATAGTGCGGATATGATGATATTTAAATAAATACTTACTTTAAACAATTTTAAATACAAATAAGAATTTTTTTATTTATTTTTGTATTTTTAATTTATGAATAACGTCATGAACCTCTTTTATTCCTCCATCTGCTTCCAATTCAATGACAGGTACATCCATTATTATATCCCCATATTGGACTCGCACATCTTCTCCTTCAAGATCTTGAATTATCTTAACTTCTTTTGATCCATAATATATGCTCATATTACCTCCAATTACTTTATCAATAGTTTATATCCTTTTTTATGTTTTAATTTAGAATTTAATTTTCGAAGAGTTTACCTAAAGTTAATATATCAGGATTTTCCTTCAAATTTTCTATTATACGTGTTATTGTTTCGTTTATATCTTTTACAGGTTTAAGAACTAATCCCATTTGATTCATTGTTGACTGTACTTCGGGTGTTTGGTTTAACTCTTGTATTTCTGCTGCTTCAAGGGGTACTTTTTTAATTTTTTCCATTAGGAGGTATAGTTCAAACTGGTCCATATAAGATTCCTCAATTATTTTGCTCGATGTATTTTATTATATTTATATTAATATTAACTATTACAAATATTTTTTATCCCAATTATACAATTTTTAAGTGTTAAAAACAGTGATTATGTGTTAAACATAGATTTAATGTGTATTCCATGTATTAGGGCAGAAGAGCAGATTTTATATAATCCTAAAAAATATATTTTATGAAAATATCATTCAGCTAACCTAGTTTTTATTAATTTGTATTGTTTTTGCTAACATACCATATTTATAATCCTTAAAATTAGCACTGTTAATGAACAAAACTTTTATAAATGAAATAGGCGGAATAATGATTAATACTAAACTTGGGATGGGCAGATATTTATCTTGATTTAATTTGAATATATTTTAGGTTTACAATTATATGGAGAATAATTAAAATGGAAGAATTTGAAAGTTTTAGTCAATATATGGATACCAAACGTCTTGAAACACTAGTAGATGGAATTTTTGCAATAGCAATGACTTTACTGGTTTTAGGGTTAGCTGTTCCAGTAATACATGCTCCAATAACAAATGGGAGTGTTCAAACTGCTATTTATAATCTTATACCTAATTTCATATCGTTAGTTGTGAGTTTTGTTTTGCTTGCAATCTTCTGGAAAATTCATCATCGAATTTTCAAACAGATAAACAAAATGAATGGCACCTTACTTTGGATAAATGTAATATGGTTATTATTTATAGTGCTAGTTCCATTCTCAGCGTCTTTAACAGGGGATTATGGTCAATTTGTCATTTCTAATGTCATTTTCAATATTAACATGCTTGGAATCGCAACTTTACTGTATTTAAACTGGCATTATGCTGATTATAAAAATTTTATACATGAAAAAATATCAGACACAGAAATATCGTTTACAAAGAAAATTAACCTAGCCTTCATATTAGTGGCAATAGCAGCTATCGGACTTTCATATGTAATTCCTCAATTCTCTACAATGGTGTATATTATCATGTTACCTATCGAGATGATCGTAAAATTCCTTATGAGTTTATAAAAAAAATAAGTTAAAACAAAAATATTCAAATTAATCATTTAAATGATAGTTAAATTACAACCAGTGGGGAATGATCCGATATTTTTGATTCCCTGATTTGTGAATCTGAGTAAACCGACACATCCTCTAAAGTTACAGCAAGCTTTGTTGAAACGAAGGCATAGTCCAATCTGAACCCAGTTCCTGAATAGTGGAACCAAGTATATCCCTCTGACTCTGCTGTTGAATTGTATTTCCACAAGTCAATGTATCCTAATTCACCAAGTTTCAATAAGTCCTTAGCATTGTATTCAGTTTGATTGCCAGAATTTAATTTGGTACAACTGTTAAAGTCACCAGTTATCAGTACCTTTTTATCGACATTCTCTTCTGCATAGTCTAAAATTTTCTTCCAAAATAGATCCTTTTCTGTTCCAGCCTTATCGGGTACATAAACTCCGAGTACGTTAAGATCTATCCTTGGAATATATATCTCAACCCATCTATCTTCAACATTTTTAGTCACAAAAGTCTCTTTACAAGCTATAAATGAACCTAATTCACCATTTTCATTGGATGGTTGGGTTTTATAACCTTTTTCAACTAATTTAGAGATAATTTCTTGACCATTATCATTTTTAACAAATTCTGTAAGTACAATCATGTCAAAATCATTATTTAACAGGTAATCAACTATTTTTGAGGATCTCTTCTCCCCACCAAAACGAATATTAAAATTTAAAATTCTCATTTTCTGTACCCTCAACTTAAAATATAGCTCACTATGCCTCTATTTTAGAATATAAATTTTCTGATATTGTTAATACCAGATAATATTGTTATGTTTGCCTATAGATAAAAAGAGATGGTAGATATTATAATTACATAAAATTTTACTACCCTCCCATCGTAGCTTTAATTATGGGTATTGGGATCTTCAGAACTCTATATAGCTCTAAATTCTTTGCATCACCTATCCAATCAATATTAATATAAAATTAAGAAGTTAAAATTCATTAGATGGATATTTGAAAATTTGATCTAGAAGGTTGGGGCGATAAAATCGGGATAGGTTTTATAGTAATAAAATTTAATACCTCAAATAAAAGGGATTATTAATGATAAAATTAGGTTTTACAAATCTCCATCAAACTCATTACTTAAAATAAGTTCAAAATTAATGGGAAGTCTAAAAAATCAAAATAGAGATTTTATCAAACAATAAAATACTCAGATGTTGAAAACCTATCATCTAGCAATGGTATAAGTAAATCTAATATGATTTATAGTCATAACTGGAGTATAATGGATTATAGGGATCTGAAGAGTATTTGAGGTGGTTCTATGGGTATATTTGACGGTTTTAAAAAGAAGAACTTCTTAATAATGGTGCTAAACTTATAAATCAGAAAATGTATGAAGATTCATTGGAATATTTTGATAAAGCATTGGAAATAGATCCTAATTTTGATTATGCATGGTATAATTAAGGGATATGCTCTATTTAATATCGGAAATTTTCATGAAGCAAATGTTAGTATTGATAAGTTACTAGAAATAAATCCTGAAAATGTTCATGTATTTAGTGCGTTGTTTATTAAAGCAAGCGGACTTTTTATGTTGGAAGAATATCAAAAACAATTGGAATTATCTAATGAACTAATTGAAATATCAGAAAATTCTTTAGAAAAATTGTATGCATTAAACATAAAATCAAATGCTCTTTTAAAACTTGATCAGTATGATGAATCGGAAATAATTATTGATAATATACTAAATGGAGACTCTGAATCTGAATCAGCACTTGCTAATAAAGCAACTATCTTTTCAGAACAAGGAAATTACCATGAAGCAATAGTTTATTATGAAAGTTCATTAGAAATATATAACAAAAAGATATCAGATTACAATTCCAATAAGACTAAAGGAAAAGTGTTATTACCAGAAAAAATGTTGAATAATATCGTAAGTGAGATATATGTCAATAAAGGAAAAGCTCACCAGAAACTACAAGAAACTACAAAAGCTTTAGAATGCTACAACATTGCTTTAAAATTAGATCCTGAATACAAAGAAGCTCAAAAAGCAATAAAACTTCAAGATGTAAATAGTTATGAATAATGAAACCAATCTTAATATTTCAACTACCATACAAAATTACTAAAATAAATCGAATATTCTAAAGTTTAAAAATTTATAAATTAAATTTATTCTCTTGTTTATCAATAAACATTTAATAGATTTAACTAAATAATCAAACTGAATTAACAAGAAGTAATAATAGTATTTACATAGAGTAACATTTACATGTTAATAAGAAATTATATTCTTAACCTGATCATATAAAATTCTAGGGAGATGTTTATATTGGTGATTGATCGAGATGCAGAACTTATGAGATATGAAGAATGTGTAAATGAGTATCAGGAGTTATTGGATGATCTTACTCTGATTAAAAAGGGTAAAGATTTGTCTGGTAGCGAATTTGTAGTTCGTTGTGATGATTTAATTAATAAATTTAAAACACTTAAACAACTGGGAATTTATGAAGAACAGGCTAGAGCAATGGCTCTTAACGATTTATCATATTTTATATCCGAGATTAAAAGTTTAAAGCCTGAAGAATTTTAGTCATAGAATTATACCTGTATTCTCCATTAATAATTCTATTTTTTTTTTAAGTTATTAGGTTAAAGATGTGTTATATAATTTCCCAATGGTAGGGTGTAATTGGCTTCAATAATTGCTGCAATTACAATTAAAACAATTGCAATTATAAAAAGAGCCAATGCATCTTTAAATTCCCAATAATGGTCGCTCAAATTGTCGTCACTTCTTAACAAGTTATAAATTATTTTTGTGAGTCTGAATCCTGCTGCACCAGCTATAATAAATCCTGAAATTTCAAATATTCCGTGTGGTACCGTATAAATTATGAACAGTTTAGGAGAAAGTGGTCCTAGGGTTGAACTTGTTAAGTGGTTGGATCCAAGATATCCTAAAAACGATCCATAGATGAATCCATTTAGAAATAGCGCACCAAATGTTATTAGACCAATGATACCACCTAAAAATGTAATAAATAAGCTTTGTAGGTTATGTGTGAGTATTGAAAGTGTTGTTATACCGTGTTGACGTGCAAAGATTCGGTCGGACTTAACTATATTTATAAGGAAATTTTCAACAGAGCGTGGTAGGAAATAACCCAATAAACCGCCAATAATTAGAGCTATAAAAAATATAGCAGCTGAAAAGCCCATAAACTTCACATTTCGATGATACAAACCTACAAAATAATCATAGCTTGTATGCAAAAAATCATTATCTGTTGATGTTACTTTTGACATTCTATTTCTCCCCAATTTATCCCATTCTTATAATTTACAATTGTAATTTAGATAATAGGCTATTCTCTATTAATATAGTATACAAAATCGTATTATTACAATTATATTTAAATGCTCTCAATAAAAATTAGTTAATCAACAGAAATAAATTTTCGTATCAATATATATCTTTAAAAATATATAACAAAAATAATGGAGGCGGATATATGAATATTGGGGAAATAGTTGAAGATGCATTAAGATATCCGCTTTCTGATTGGAAAAAGGTATTAATATACGGATTTATAGGATTATTTACCACAACAGCAGTATTTAAGGGATTTTTCGCCTTAAATGGTTTGACTAACCCTGGACTAATTCTACTTTTAGTTATTCTTGAATTAATTGTGAGTATCTACTTTACTGGTTACTTCTTGAAAATCATGAAATTGTCGCTTTCAGGAGCTAAAAAGCTTCCACAATTTGGTGCTGTAAATGAAAAGTTATCAGACGGTATTAAAGTATTCATAGTTGGTATTGTTTATATGATACCAATTATCCTAACCATATCCATTTTTGCAGTATTTTCTTCGGCGGCTTTGGGAATTATAATTAATCATGCCATTAACAATGGTTTCAATCTGCAAAATATAATTACGATTCTTATGAGTCTGGGGATTGGTGTTGGAATTTTCTTAGCAATGATGTACATGGTTGTGGTATTGCCCCTATTTATTGTTTCACTGGTACATATGGCAGCTAATAATGGTGAACTTGTTTCAGCATTTAGAATCCGTGAAATATTCGATAAAATCGGAATTATAGGATGGATTAACTTAATATTATGGTATTTATCAAGTGGACTCATTTTCATAGCAATTTTAACATTTTTAGGATCATTTACACTGGGAATTTTCAATTTAATCCATAATATTGATATTGGAGGATTAATAATTTCAGTTGTTTTAATTCCATATCTCTACATGTACTTTGCAAGATCGTCTGCACTTTTCTACATGAAGAAATAGGGAGTTATAATCAAAATCTAATATTTTTTTCCTATTCCATGATCTCTTTAACTTTTTTTATAACAAGATTCCCCAGTTTAAGCTGTTCATCCACATCGATGTGCACTCCATCCAGTTCACTGACATTTATTATTTTTGATATGTCAAGAAATTCTATGCCGTAGTCCCTGGCAATTTTTGCATAGTAACCCGGCAATTTACGTGATTTATTATGTGAATTTCGAAATTCTTGGGATAATCCCTCTACAGGGTTAATGATTGGTGGAGTTAGTAACAGTATTTTAGGTGCTGAACCTCCTATACCCGTTCCACTCTTCTTTATAACTTCTATTATTACCGTTATTCCTCGTGCAATTTCAATTGATGGAAGTGAAAATCGTTTCTTAAGGTCATTTAGTCCCAAAAGTAGTATGCACAGATCTATAGGTTTATGGCTGTCAAGGCAGGGTATAAGATAATTTAACCCGTTTTTACTTGCACCATCAATTGGATCATTCCAGGTTGTTGTTCTACCCTTTAATCCTTCTTCAATAACTAGATAATCCTCATTCAATCCATTGGCCAGTATCCCTGCCCATCTTTCATTCCATTTCATTCTGTTCTGGTTTGCTGGATTATAACCCCATGTAATTGAGTCACCATAGCAAAGAACAGTTTTTTTTGTCATGGTTTATGATTTATGGGTTAGTTGTAATAATAATTTGTTTATAAATTTTCAGATTATAACATATTGGATTATAACATATATTTATCATACTGAATAAAACACTATTAAGGTGTAATTAGGTGATTGAATTGAAAATACACCAAAACATTTTTTGGATTCTATTAAAAAAGGAGTGATATTACATGCCGAAAGTTATATGGTTTGAAATTCCTGCAGACGATCCTGGACGGGCAATAAAATTCTATGAAGATGTATTCGGATGGAAGATTGAAAAATGGGATGGTCCTTTTGACTACTGGCTTATAACAACGGGCCCTGATGAAGAACCTGGTATTAATGGAGCTATAATGACCAAAGAAATGGGAGAAATGGTCAGAAATACTATAGGTGTGGATTCATACGATGATTTTGCAAAAAAAATCGAGAAGGAAGGTGGAACCAATATGTCCGAAAAAATGGAAATTCCTAAAATGGGTATAATGGGATCATTCAAGGACACCGAGGGAAACATTTTTGCAATAATGGAACCTAAAATGGATTAAATTTTATATAAATTATTCATTTTTTTTATAAGAGTGAGGTTGAGTCAATATTAGTTTTTT
>PLXT01000098.1 GCA_003151535.1 Methanobacterium sp. | reverse complement strand
GTATAGTCTCCATGACTAGGTCTAGGTTTATTTTTAAGGTTTTTATATGATGAGGAATCCATATCTTTGTTGAATACTACTGCTGTAATTGGTGTTCCATCAGTTTTTCCCTGGAATAGTCCGGATAATATTTTTACTTCGTCAGATTCTTGTCTAGAAGTTGTTATCTGACTAGTACCCGGTTTCCTTTTATCCAATTCTGTTTGTATATCTTTAACTGAAAGCTCTAGACCTGCAGGACAGCCATCAACAACAGCTCCGAGTGCTGTTCCGTGACTTGAACCAAAGGTTGTGACGTTGAACATTTTACCGATCTTATTTCCTGACATGATTTTTTTTCCTAAATATTGGATTATTTATTCTTTTAAATATACTATTAAAATTGGAATCATACTTGTTCTTAATATTATATAAGTGTCAATCCTATTTATTATGATGATCCATAGTTTATTATATCATCTTTTAGAGGTTGTTTTGGCAGATAATGGAATAATACCTATATATACTTCGGTTGTAACCAAATCTATTTTCAAATGAAATTAAGCCAGGGATATTATTAAAACAAGATAATTAATACTATAATTACTTTATTCATCTTTTAAGAACTATTATAGTCAATATAAAAACTAATTTATATTATTGGACTCCATAACATAGATATAACATCTTATCCATTGAGTTAATCATGAAAATTGAAAAACTGTGATAAATTATTCAGTTTAAATCAAGTAAATTATCATAATATTGTTGATAGGTGAACTTTTATGACAAAAATTTGGAACCCCGAAGTTTTTCAGGGTAGGGGAAAGAAAAAAGATTATTTTGAGGGAGGGTATTTCAAATCTGTTTCTAACGATGAAAAAATAGCTTATGCCATAATAGCCGGATTATCTATCACAAAAACCCTAAATAACTCACATTCTTTTGTAATGTTTGTGGATGCTCATAATAAAGACCTTCATTATTACCAATATCCTCTTTCAAGTTTTTGGGCAAATAAGGAAAAATTTGAAATCAAGATTGGTAAAAATTCATTCAGCCTAAACAATATCATTCTAGATATGGATAATGGTCAAACTAAAATCAAAGCACCAATGAAATTCGAAAATATAATTCCTTGGCCCGTTAAAAGATTTTCTCAAGGAGTCATGGGCATATATGCTTTTATCCCTTTTTTAAAACGTTATCATGGAGTACTAAGTTTAAATCATTCAATTAATGGATATGTTGAAATAAACGATGAGAAAAAAGCCTTCACAGGTAGTAAAGGTTATATTGAAAAAGATTGGGGTTCATCCATGCCATCTTCATGGATATGGATGCAATCCAATCATTTTGATGAGGAGGGTTTGTCACTCTTTGGATCAATTGCCAAAATTCCATGGTTATGTAGTTATTTTACAGGTTATATCTTCGGTTTACTCTATAATGAAGAGCTATACAAGTTTACAACCTACAGCGGAGCTAAGATAGAAAAATTAGATGTTACCAAGAATAATATCAAAATTATATTAAATCACAAACATTTAAAATTGCAAATAGATGCAAATAGGGCTGAAGGTGTGGATATTCCCGCCCCAAAGTTAGGTGAAATGACAAATACAGTTAATGAATCTCTCCAATCTAAGATGGATATAAAATTATTTAAAAAAGAGAATAAAGAAAAGATATTACTATTTCCAGGAACAGGCAGAAATGCGGGTTTAGAGTTCGTATGCGATTTAAACGGATTGTTAAAAGGATTTTAATATAAAAAGAGAATATATGGAGTTAAATTTATATATGACAACCAAAACAGGAAATGAGATTAGGTTGATTTACAACAAGTTGTACAAACATTACGGTCCACAGGGATGGTGGCCCTTGTTAGGTATGGATTCATCAACTGAAACCGATGTTAGAATGGTATACCATCCATTAAATTATGATCTGCCAAAGACCCGGAATGAAACCTATGAAATCATATTAGGTACAATTTTAACACAAAACACAGCATGGAATTCGGCTGAAATGGCATTAAGAAACCTTAAAGCTTTAAATGCAATCGATCCCGAAAATTTATTAGGTTTAGATACAGAAATTTTTAAACAAGCCATCAGGTCTGCGGGATTTCTTAATCAAAAATCGGTTTACATTAAAGAAGTAACAAAATTCTATATTGCATTAGATGGTAAAATTCCTAAAAGGGAAAAACTGCTCGAAGTTAAGGGTGTTGGAAATGAAACAGCAGATTCTATCCTACTTTATGCATTTAAACAACCGGAATTTGTTGTTGATACCTACACGAAAAGAATTTTCAGTCATATAGGATTAATAGACTACAATTATAGCTACAATAAAATTAAAAATCTCTTTGAAACACACTTATCCCATGATATGATTATTTACAATGAATATCATGCACTACTAGTTGAACACGCCAAAAAATATTATAGTAGAAAGCCATATGGAGTAGCTGATCCACTATTTTAGGTTTGATACTAATTATGAATAAATACCAATTCTAAGGTAAATAGAAAATTAAAGGAATTTTTATCATGCCCCACATCACCTTCTCAGATATCAGTGTTAAATTTATTAAATTAACTTTTAAATCTCGATTTTTCATGGCAAAAACATGTAGAAAACTACCGATAGTATCGAAAATCATGAATAAGTTACTCTTTGAAGGAGATGATATACATGTTTTACCAAGAGATGGAACCACTCTAAATTTATCAACTAGGGACATTCAGATTAATCAAGATATTCCTGTCACACCAAATGTTGTGCTTCCAAGTGAAGTTTTAAGAGAGTTTATACAAAGATCAAATTATCATTTTATTATGGACTTCTGCATTTGCAGGGTATCCTCAGACTGCAATGATTATCCGCACGAGTTGGGATGTTTATTTCTTGGTAAGGGGACTCAAAGGATATCCACTAAATTAGGTAGGGTTGTAAGTGCAAATGAAGCCATTGAACACATTTACAAATGCAATGAAGCAGGATTAGTACATATAATTGGTCGAAACAAGATTGATAAGTGTATGGTTAAACACAGGACCAAAAGAAGATCTTTTATCTATCTGCAATTGNNTTGTTGTCTGTGGAAAATGGCACCTGACCTTCCAGAAAGCATTAATAATGGTTTAACTCCTATGATGGGTGTAGAAATCAATTTTAATCCCAAAATCTGTACAGGATGTGGGAAGTGTGCATCTGGCTCCTGCTTCGTAAACGCTATTAAAATAAAAGCTGGAACAGCCGTAATTAATGAAAAAAAATGTCGTGTGTGTGGAAGATGTGCAGAAACTTGTGAAAATGGGGCAATAACTGTACTAATGTCATCAGATGCGGTTGTTCATTCTATTGAACGGATTGAAAACTTAGTGGATGTTAAATCAAAATAGAAGATCAAAGTATTTATTCATTATTTATACTTCTAGTTTCATATAATCTTACAACAGATCATTAAAGATAAGAAAAAGTGATAAAATGGAATTCCCAGTTACAAGAATGAGGAGATTACGTCAAAATCAGAATATTCGTACTATACTAACAGAAAATAAACTAAATCCTGAAGACTTCATATATCCTCTCTTTATAAAAGAGGGGCTAGAAGATGGTCAAAAGGAACATATCGATACAATGCCTGGCCAGTACAGATATTCATTAAACGATGCAGTAAAAGAAGCATCAAGACTTGAAAAAATAGGTTTATCATCTGTACTCCTCTTTGGAATGCCCATCATCAAGGACGAGAAAGGATCAATGGCATACAGCAAGGATGGGATAGTTCAGCAGGCCGTTCGTAAATTCAAAGCAGAAACAGATCTTGTGGTAATCACAGATGTTTGCATGTGTCAGTACACCACACATGGACACTGTGGAATAGTACAGGATGACGAAATTGTCAATGACTTAACTCTTAATTACCTTTCTAAAATTGCATTAAGCCATGCAGAGGCCGGTGCAGACATAGTTGCACCATCTGATATGATGGATGGCAGGATAGGAGCTATAAGGAAGACACTTGATTTAAATGGTTATTATGATACCATAATAATGTCCTACTCTGCCAAGTACGCTTCATCATTTTATGCGCCATTTAGAAATGCAGTTTGTTCATCACCATGCTCAGGGGATAGGAAAACATATCAGATGAGTCCAGCAAATTCAAATGAGGCTATTAGAGAAACTAGAATGGATATTGAAGAGGGTGCAGATATCGTAATGGTTAAACCTGCCATGCCATGCCTGGATATTATAAAAAGGGTTAAGGATGAATTTAAAATGCCAACTGCCGCATATCAAGTGAGTGGAGAGTATTCAATGCTAAAGGCCGGAATAGCTGCTGGATATCTAACTACAGATTCTATATACGAGTCACTTCTAAGCATTAAAAGATCAGGAGCAGACTTAATAATAACCCATTTTACACCAGAATTTTTAGAAGGATGTATTTAATGGCTTTAAATATTAATTTAACACATAAGGAAATAACTTGGAAGAATAACATCAAATTGGATATAAAATTTAAAAGGAGTTATAGAATTGGATCCTGATTTCGTAGCAAAAACTGCCCAAATTGCATCTGTACTAGAAGTAAGCGGACATCCAAAACCTGGAAATGTCCATAGAACAAGAGACTTTCCAGATATGGTCTTTGAAGACTTTTTAATAAGTGGTGTTGTTATAGGGGACATTATGAAAAGGGCTGCTAATCTGGGGCTTAAACATTGCCCAGATTCATTAGAAAAAATTGAAATAGGTAAATTGATAAAGGAAGCAGTCGAAGAAACTGACAAATGGGTGGCAAACAACACCAATTTAGGCATCATAATGCTTTTAACTCCCCTATCTGCAGCTGCAGGTATGAGCAACGATATAAATGAACTACAAGATAATTTGGACAATATTATGAGGGCCACAACACCTTATGATGCAGCTAACCTTTACGATGCAATAAATATTGCTGATGCTGGAGGAATGGGTGAGAAAGATGAATTGGATGTTGGAAGTGATAATGCTAAGTCCCGGTTAATTGACAAAGGTATCAACATGTACGATGTGCTAAACCTATCTGCACAGTGGGATATGTTGGCGTACGAACTTACTAAAGCCATGCCCATAACATTTGAAATTGGTTATCCCACATTTAACGGTGTTAAACAGACCAGCACCATAAATAATGCCACAGTTCAATCATTTTTAACCATACTCTCCATATACCCTGACACTCTCATTGCAAGAAAGTATGATATTGAAACTGCCCAAAAGGTCTCAGAAGATGCACGTTTAATAATAGCCGAAGGTGGTATCTTAACAGATAAGGGCGTTGAGATGATAAATGATTTTGATAAAGATCTAATTAGACAAAAATTAAATCCAGGCACAACAGCTGATTTAACAGCATCATCTGTAATGGTTGCTCTTCTAGATAAATATAATGACAAATTTAACTAACTTTTTAAATTTACAACAATAAAATCATACATAAATTATTCAGGATTTGATAATATGAACGATACAGAACTCCAGAAGATTATTGATGAATTACATATTTACGAAAAAAAAGTTCTGAAGGGATTGGAATTAGAAGGATATGAAGCAACACCCGAGGAGATTGTTAAATCCCAAAAAATGGATATTAAATCTGTTATGAGTGCTGCAGGAATTCTTGAATCCAGAGGATTGATAGAGGTTCAGAAGGATGTTAAAGATATTATAAGTCTCACCGATAACGGAAAACAATATGCTGAACAGGGTTTACCAGAAAGAACCATATTAAAATCTTTAGGTTTGAAAAATTCAATTCCAATGAAAGACGTAAGCAAAGAAACAGGTTTAGATGCTTCAGAAGTCAAAATTGCTATGGGATGGCTTGTAAGAAAGAAATGGGCTGTTATAAATAGGGGAATTATAGAAATTACAGATGAAGGTAAAAAAGCTTTAGGATCAGAGTCTAACGATGAACAGTTTCTTACAAAATTGCTTGAAATGCAACAGATTCTATTTTTCGAACCATCAAAAATATTAAAAAATGGTTTCAATCTACTAAAACAGAGAAAGGGACTAATTAATGTAAAAAAGGATGTTAATTATTTATTAAAAGTTACCGATGAAGGTAAAGACATATTAAAATTGGGTATTGACCTAACTCCAACTGCAACTCAGTTGACCCACGAACAGTTAAAAACAGGAACATGGAAGTCATTAAAGTTCAGAAGTTATGATATCAATGCAGAACATCCTGAAACATTTCCAGGTAAGATCCATCCTTTAACAAGGATAATTGAGGAAATAAGAGAGGTTTTCTTGAATATGGGTTTTACAGAGTCAAGTGGAAATATTTTAGAATCGGCTTTCTGGAATTTTGATTGCCTTTTCCAACCACAAGACCATGCTGCACGTGAAATGCAAGATACTTTCTACATTAAAAATCCTAAGCACTCAAAATTACCAGCAGACGATCTTGTAAAAAGGGTATCTGATGTTCATGAAAATGGGGGAACAACAGGTTCTGAAGGATGGCAATATGATTGGGACCGTGAAATAGCTAAACAATCTGTATTAAGAACACACACTACTTGTGTTTCCGCAAGATTTTTATCTGAAAAAAAGCCACCACTAAAGATGTTCAGTGTAGGAAGAGTTTTCAGAAGGGAAACAATTACTTATAAACACTTACCCGAATTTCATCAAGTCGAAGGAATAGTTGCTGCAGAAGATATTAACTATAAAAACTTGCTAGGAATAATCGAAGAGTTTTATCACAAAATAGGATTTAAGGTGAGGTTCAGACCCGCATACTTCCCTTACACATACCTATCAACAGAGTGTGAAATATATCTGCCTGAAAAGGAAAGTTGGATCGAATTAGGAGGTTCTGGAATGTTCAGACCAGAAGTTTTAGAACCATTAGGTGTAGAAACACCAGTATTAGCATTTGGACTTGGAATTGAAAGACTTGCAATGTTAAAATTGGGAATAACAGATATAAGAATGCTTTACAAAAGTGATATAGGTTGGCTTAGAGATCTACCAGTCACAGACGGTGTTAAACTTAATTAAAATAATTTATTAAAATGACTTTAAAAAAGTTCTAGTCTATTGGGGGTATTCAACATCAACGAAAACCAGGAAAGAGTTCAGATAATAGAGAAAATGTTGACCTACAAGATACACCTGGAAAATAGTTTTGATTATCTGATCGATGAGATTGTTAACTACTACAACAGTAACAATCAAAAATTAGATGCAAATAAGGTAGTTGAAGATCCAATAAATGGATTAAAAGATCTTAAAGATATTAGCTTTGAAAATTCATACGAAGCTTATCTTATAACCCAAATTAAAATATCCATATTATTACCACGTGTAATAGAAGAACATGTTAAAAAATTGAATGTTGACGATAACATAGATATTGTTCTTGAACTTTTTGAATTAAAGGTTTATGATATTAAAAAAAATATTTACAGTAACCTTGATGAATGGAAAATGTTACTCGATCATATTGATAATGAGAGGATCTCTAAGATCTCTAATAATCCCAAGGGACATAGTGATCTGTTGTTAAAGGAATTATTGTGGATACGAAAATGCGAAGAAAAACACTCCAGAAATGTATAAAAATCTTTAATTGGGAATATTAAATTCTTATTATTATTTTTAAATTATATTAAATAATAATTTATCTATATCCCGTATTAAATTAATTATTTTTATATTTAACAACAAAAGGATAGGTTTAATTGTTCATTAGATAATATTACACCATTAAATATTATTCTGTTTATTCCTTGTAACTGAACTTCCCACAATAACATATATAAGATTTCTTGTATGGCTAGCAATAGGCCTGGTTATTTATTATTTCTATGGTAGAAAAAATAGTCTTCTTACTGGAAAAGTGAATTAGACATTACAATAACTAATTTAAATTCTATTTATTTGGTAGATCAGTGCTAATCAGTTATAATTTATTTTTAATCATTACAATCATCTGTGAATTTCTATAGAAAAATATATTACTTAAGAAGTCCATAAATAATACGTAGAAGGATGGCTTAGGGATGAAAATGAAAAAACAACCCATAAAAATTTTATTGGTGGAAGATAATCCTGGAGATGCTAGATCTATTCTTGAGATGTTAAACGAAAATGACAATCCACATTATGATATATATCAAACCAGCCGCTTAGACGATGGAATAAAAATTTTAGTTAAGGATCACTTTGATCTCATACTACTTGATCTCTGCCTACCAGATAGTGAGGGACTGGATACCTTCAACATAATGAAATATAATTCCCCTGATTTACCGATAATAGTGTTGACCGGACTTAAGGAAGATATTTTTGCAGTTAGTGCTGTTGGAAGAGGTGCTAAAGATTATTTGGTCAAAGATGAGATAAATAGTAAATTATTGGAAAATAGTATAGAAAACGCTATGAAGGTAAGTTTAGGAGATATATAGATCTGAAAATTTAATTATTTTTTATATGCATTAACTTTTCTGAATTCTTGTTATATATTTATTAAATTTTAATTTTTAATCAAATTATCATCCCATTCTATAAATTTATTATCAATAATTTTTAAAATAATATGTTAACTAAAAAATTTGATATTTTCTAGAATTATCTGAACCAATTCCATGAAACGAAATGGTTAAAATTCCCACTTTTAAAAAAATCTCTGTTTGACCACTAAATGAATAGGTACATCTATACTATACAGTCAATATAGGGTAATTTCTCACATTTTTGTAAACAGCATAAATACAAGTATAAATTCAGTAGGTTACAATCAATAAACCTTTAGTTGGTCTATTACTATTTAATAAAAAAACTGTAAGAATTATTATAATTAACATTACCCCCAATCATAAATTAAATTTAAAAAAAATTATTGAAATAAATTATTTTCAACTTCATCCTATATTATTTATTTAAAAAAAATTAAAAGTGAGAATTTATATTTTTTTAGATCAAGGATAGTAATTTAGGATTAATTCAGAAACTCGATTTAATATAAAAATGAATTTGTATATTTATTATAGATCTAATTGGAAATGGGTAATAGTTTTGAACTTAATCCCCAACAATTTACTAATATATAGTTGGTACTGATTTATTATTATATTTTTTGATGAAAGTAATAGTTTTAGTTCGCTAAACTGTACTATAACGAAGTAGATTATAATTTGTCTTTTTTGTAATATAATAGATCATGTATTTAGATTTGACTTTGAGTCAAAGGAACAATAAATCCTATCAATAGAAAAACTATTAGAATAACATCCTTCGAATTAATTATAAGATTGTTGAAAGGATCCAGTATGATTAGGTAGCAATAAAAATATCAGGAAATATAAGGATTATTTGAAGTATAAAGAATCAAAATTGATGAAGGGGATATAGCTTGAATAGATATATTAACAAATATAATTTAACAGGCTTGTTAATATTATTATGCTTAATTGATTTGGTATTTTATCTTTATTCAAACTCTTTAGTTTTAATTAACTTTAATATTGTTATTGGACTATTATTAATACTTTCTTTTAAATCCCCAGAATTATTAAAAGTATACAATATCAGCAAAGAATATCAAGAAGCTTTAGAATCTTATAATAAAATCTTGGAATTAAACTCTAAGGATACTACTGCTTGGAATAATAAAGGAACAGTATTCACAAAAATTGGGAAATATCAGGAAGCAATAAAATGCTTAAGAGTGAAAAAATAGTAGAAACTGTTTTAACAAACTTAGAACCTTTGATTGATGATACTAATGCAACTATAAAATATGATCCTTTACCACTAATCTATGCTAATGAACAGATGATGATACAGTTATTCCAGAACCTCATAGGCAACGCTCTTAGATACCATAGAGAAACTCCTGAGATACAAATATCAGTTACTAAAGAGGACGATGAATATATTTTCTCAATAAAGGATAATGGAATTGGAATAAATCCAAACTATCTAAGACGAATCTTCACCATCTTCCAACGCCTTCACTCAAGGGAAGAATATGAAGGGACAGGTATAGGTTTAGCTATATCTCTAATAATATTACAAAAACATCATGGCAAAATCTGGGCTGAATCCGAACTCGGAAAAAGAACAACATTCTACTTCACAATACCAGACTACGACGGGTTTAACTATCAAAACTTTTTTTAATACAGAAATTAATTGAGTGATTAGATCAATTTGGATAAAGTTTTATTTGAAAGGCTTTTAGGAACAAATCATTTACAATAGCAACACTAATTAAGAGATAATAAATGCAAATTAATAAAAAATAAGATTAAAATCCGTTATTTACTTTTCATAGATGCTAATCTATATGTTAATCATTGTTTTAGCCATTAATAAATTCATATCTTTACCTTCAGATTGTTCAATTATTGTTTGAATTTTATCAAGTAATGATTTTAATTCTGTTGGTTTACACTTATTTACTTGATTTAAGATGTCTTCTGAAGTTTCTAATTTATCGGACTGTCTGAATTTCATGATTACATCCTTCTTATTATTCATATAATTTAAACAATATTTCCTTTATTTATAAACCTTAATGCATCTTATTACACCATAATTTGTGGTTTTTAAGATATATAAATTATTATGCTAAAAAGTAGAATTTACTTTAATTTTTAATTGCCTAATGACTCATTTCTGTGATTTACTGATCATTAAAAGTCAGATTATCACAAAAAACTTATGAAACTTTAATACAATGTGAAATTCAATAATATTAATCTCTTTTCTTAATATCACAATTAATGGGAGTGTAATAACGGTAAAATCAAAAATAATTATAGTGGAAGATGAAGTTATAATAGCGTTAGATTTAAAATTAAGATTAGAAAATTTAGGGTATAATGTACTCGATACAGTATTTAATGGTCAAGATGCTATAAAAAAAATAGGAGAAACAACTCCGGACCTTGTTTTAATGGATATACAATTAAATGGAGATAGGGATGGTATTGATGTAGCTAAACAAATTCATACACTTTTCAATATACCGTTTATATACCTTACTGGAAGTCATGACAATTCACTTTTGGAGAGGGCAAAGCAAACAGATCCACTTGGGTTTGTCACAAAACCATTTGATGAAACAGAAATACAAAAGCTAATCGATAAAAGCCATCTTTAGGCATTATAAATAGAATTTATTATAGTCTTACTAATCAATATGTTGTTAATAGTTTTTATTGGGACCTAAAAGGTTGTTTTATAAATAAATTTATCACATCCATGATTGTCTTTATGAACGAACATTTGATATAAGATCAAATCTTTATTTTCAGATAATGTAAGGTGTATGTATGCAATCACCCTTATGATTTATTCAGAATCTTTTTTTAGATCGAATTTAGATTTAGGGGCCTTATGTAATT
>PLXT01000090.1 GCA_003151535.1 Methanobacterium sp. | reverse complement strand
ATGAATTATCGAAGATGACTGTTGTGGATCTAGTAGCTCCGGATAAACGTTCTGAAATGCGTAAACATGCCATTGAACTGCAGAACAAAGGACATGTCACATTCGAAACAGTTAACATCACCAAAGACGGGACAAAAATACCAGTTGAAATTAGTAATCATCTTTTTGAAATTAACGGAAAGAAAGTTGCACATGCCATTGTTCGTGATATTAGTGACAGTAAGAAAGCAGAAAAGGCATTAAAGAAAAGTGAAATGAAGTATAAAAAAATTTTCGATACTGTTCAGGATGTTTTCTTTCAGACCGACACAGAGGGTAATATAACTGAAATAAGTCCGTCTATTGAAAGATATTCCGGATATAAACCAGAAGAATTAATAGGTAAACCTGTTGAAATGGTCTATTCCAACCCTGATGATAGAAACAGTTTTCTAAAGGAGTTTGAGGAGAAAGGTGAAATAGTTGACTATGTACTCAAACTTAAAACAAAAAAAGAAGATTTAATTTACTCGTCCATTAATGCTCAGTTGTTATTAGATTCAAAGAACAAACCATTAGGAATTGAAGGTACATTAAGAGACGTAACCGAACGAAAAAAAGGTGAAGAAGCCATAAGAAAAAGTGAAGAGAAATATCGTAATATAGTTGAAAAATTCCTTAAAATATCCAATGAAATATTAATCGAAATCAATAAAAAAGATTAATTGGGTTAGTTAAATGAGCAAAACTAAAAAGGAAAAATTGGATGATGTACTTACAGGTTTGATGCATGTTGGACAAATAAAAGCTTGCGGGGTAGTTTCTAAAGAAGGTCTTCTAATAAATTCAAGGACACCACCCGATGTGGATGCTAGAATATTTTCTGCGCTATGTTCAACAATTATGGGGGCTGCAGAAGCAGCTTCAGGACAAATGACAACTGGAACAGTGTCACAAATCTCTGTTAAAACCGGAAAAGGAACCATAGTACTTTTACCTGCTGGTTTAAAAGCTATATTAACTGTTTTAACTGAACCTGAAGCCCAGCTGGGACTGATATTTTTTGAGATGGAAACACGTGCTGGGCAGGTTGATGAAATTTTAAGGGATATGTAGAAGCCTATGAAAAAAACACACATCCCCTAAACTCGACGACTTTCTCGGAGGAGGTATTCCCGGAGCTATCTTGTAGTAGTAATATGTTTTATGCCGAGATTATCCCTTGATGTTTTTCTTTATTCTTGTTAAGTGCTTCAGGAGATATCTGGACTAAGATGAAACATAAGTTGATATTAGTAACTTGAATTGTATTCAAAAGTATTACAAGTTAGAGAATTTAGTTGATATTTAGGGTAGATTAGTGGGTAAAATTGACGTAAGTATGACAATATTCATGCAAAAATAGCCTATTTTACCAAGTTTGAATCGGGTTTTTCCCTGTTTTTTTTAAGCATTTTAATTGTATTTTATAGGATTTATCAGATTTAAATCATTATTTCGGCTGAAAACAGTTGTAATTTCCTGTTATTTAGATTATATGGCACGTTATAGTATTTAATGAGTTTATAAAGTTTTATTATTCTATAAATTTGTCAACGTTTAAAGACGCGCTATTGGGGGAGTAATAAGTGCAATAATATTCTTGAATTAATTATGATATTTAATGTTTTTCAATTTAAGAAGTGTTAGTAAATAGTCCCTTTTAGGTTTTTATTTGGTAATATTATGTATTTTGGATTTTGAATGGTTTTTGTTATTCTATAATCTAGACGGGGGTTATTATGTCGATTTTATATAAATATTACAACTAATAATACAAATATGATCATAAATAATAATTCTATAATATAATATATATGTTACATCTNNTTGTACCTAATCATATTAATAATATGATACATATGTTACAATTTAAATATCATAAACTTCTATAATATTATATTATGAAGTATCTAAAAAAGGATATCCTTGATGATCAGATTTTCAAAAATTTTCTAGATCATAAAGATGTAGATAATAATAATACTATAATACAATATGAATTAAGAATTAGATCATACTGTAACTTTACAAAGAAAACAACAACTGAATTAATAGATGAAGCAGTAACAGAACAAAATAATGGTGTAAAAACTAATGATAGAAAAGTTAATAAATATTTACAAAATTTTATAAACAAATTAACGAAAAAAAGTAAATCAGAAAATACTATTAAAGCATACTATGACACAATAAAAGCATTATATTACGATAATAATATTGAACTTCAAAAAATAGAATTTACATTTAATAAAAATGTTCAAAATCCTATTGAACAATTACCTACTAAGGAACATCTACGTAAAGCTCTTATATATTGTAATTTAAGAGATAAAGCTATTATTCTTTTACAATTTTCTAGTGGATTGAGTGCTGCTGAAATACGGCATTTAACATATGGTCAATTTTTCATTGCAATAAAGGAATATATCACTTTTAATAATAATGAGATATTTAATATTAATAAAATATACCGCCAACTTAAAAATAAAAATAATATCATAGGAATTTGGAATTCATATGAGTCATACACTGATATTGATTATTTAACATTTAATTCAGCTGAGAGTAACAAAGCAATTATATATTATCTATTAGAACGTAACAATAAAAAACCTATCACATCATTTGATGAACCTTTATTCATTACTAATGGAAAACAAATTGGAGAACATACATTATCAGCTATATATCGAAGAATTAATCAGAGGGCATGTTTAGGATCACGTAATGAAAAACGAAATTTTTTAACATCCAATATACCACGTAAAATGTTCCGTACAGCATTACTAAAATCTGATGTTGAATATTTAGCTATCGAATTAATGTTAGGCCATAAAATAAATGATATAAAATTAGCCTACTATAAAAATACCCCTGAACTACTTAAAAAGGAATATCTTAAAGGTCTAAAAAAAATTACATTAGAAGAAGTAGAAATAGTAACAACAGATAGATATGATAACATAATCCTGGAGTTAAAGATAGAAAAAGAAGAAAGAATAAAACTAGAAAATCGAATAAAAAAACTAGAAGATGAGAAACAAAACTCTAAAAATATAAAAAATCCTGATNNAAATGAAAAATTTTGAATGTTCACAATATCAGTTTAGGGATTGAACTTTATAGTTTCGTCTATCCCTAAAATCAGTAATACTATTCCAATTAATGAATAATCTAAGATACTAAACTTTGTATTAATAAGTATTAATCCCACTAAAACAAACAAGAGACCTATAAAATTTTAAAGAATTTTCAGTATATTTTCCAGATTTCATATTTCCATCCAGATATTATATTTTCTTAAATTTCCCAGATTATTCCATAGATTATTTATAATCTTTTATATGCTAATATCTGAATTGCTCGGTCTGTGCATGTGAAACATGGGTCACATTGTACTATTGCCAGTTGTGCATCAGTGATGTGATGACCTACACAAGCGTATTGCATTGCTCCGATGTTGGTTATTGATGGTGTTCTTACAATTGAATGTCGAACCCTTCCATCTTTTATTGCATATGAATGATATAATGTACCTCGTGGTGCTTCAATGTAACTTTTAGTAATTGGTGCATCGTACATTTCCCAGCTTCGGTTGGTTATTCTACCCTCTGATATTTGTGCAATTGCTTGTCTGATTATTTTTGTTGCTTCTAAAATTTCATATACTCGTACAAGAAGGTTTGATTTAACATCTCCATCATTTTGTGTAATTATATCAAATTCAAATGGTTCATATTCTTTCATATCTTGTCTAAGATCTTTTGCAACTCCGGTGGCACGTAGGGTGGGTCCGCTGGTTCCAAGTTTTATTGCATCTTCCTGGGGCAATGTTCCTACACCTGTTATCCTAGACATTATCATGGGATCAGAAACAAATCGGTCGGCAAATTCAGTTATTTTTGTTTCAACTGTATCCATTCCTTCTTTGATTTTTTGGATTCTTATCTGATCTATATCACATCGAGGTCTTATACCTCCTATGATACTTACACCATATTGTACTCGGTTTCCCCCAATCATTCTTAGGAGTTCCATTACTGTTTCCCGGATATAGAATAACCTCATAGCAAATGTTTCATGCCCCAAAACTTCACATCCATGGGCTAAATATAACATGTGACTGTGTAACCTTTCTAATTCTGCCATAATTATTCTAATGTATCTAGCCCTTTCTGGGACATCTATTTCTAGGGCTTTTTCTGCCACTAATACAGAATTCCAGATATGGACATTAGAGCAGATACCACATATTTTCTCGGTTAAACTATTGGCTTTCTCTACAGGAAGTCCTTCCATTATCCTTTCAATACCCCTGTGATTAATTCCAATAGTTATCTCTGCATCTCTCACTACTTCGTCTTCAACAAATAACCTTACCCTGTAGGGTTCGATTGCTGCAGAGTGCACTGGGCCCATAGTTATTTCAGTTTCAATAACATTTTTGGGTATTTTACCATTTTCTTCCATTTTATTAACACCTTCTAAAATCTTTGTTTTGTATCATTTTTTTTGAAATGTAGGTAAAATATTTTACATTTTTTTAGAGGGATCTAAGAATATCACTGCTATTACGAGACCCACAGCTATAATTGCCAAAATAATTTTTAACAATTCACTTATTAACATTTTTATAAATCACCAATTTTACCAACAATAGATTATAATAGATTATAACTCACAATATCTGCTCTGTTGTAGCTTTTAAAAGTTATTTTTTTAGCATTTTCTTTTTTTCGTTGAGGGTTAGATCTTCTACAATTGTCTGAGGAAGTCCTGTTTGTAGGATCTTACCTCCGCGCATAATTGATGCTCTATCACAGACATCTAGAACGAAATCCATATCATGACTAATTATAAGAAATGTCTGATTCATTTCGTCTCGAGCAGTTCTAATGGAATCAGTAACCTGAATCTTTGTTATAGGATCCATTGTACCTGTGGGTTCATCTAGAATTATAATATTTGGTTCTTTTATTAGAACTTGGGCCAGTGCAACTCTGTGACGTTCTCCGCTACTCAGTTCATTCGGATATTTTGTTAATATTTTTACTGCATACTCTTCATCGAATCCTACTGCATGTAGCACGTATAATGCTTTCATTTTGGCAAATTCTGCTGGTAATTCTAGGCTGATGGCATCGGTTAGGTTACCTAGAACATTTTGATGAGGATATAAACTATATTCTTGGTGTAAAATTCCAAGATAAGGTTTTACACGACCTCTACCCGTGATACCCTTCTCAGTCATGTCTACCCATTTTTCTCCTAACTTGACCATTATTTGACCACTGCTGGGATCTGTGAGGCCAAATAAAATCCTGGATAAAGTTGTTTTACCTGCACCTGATAGACCTACAATCCCATATATTTCTCCTTCATTCACTGTGAGGTCTATGCCATCAACGGCTTTCACTACACCTCTTTCAATGGAGTAGTAGTGTTTCTTGACCCTTTCCATCGTTATAATGGGTCCTCCGGTTTTAAATTCTACTTTCTTTTCTGGGAGCGGTACATGACTCATAAAACTCTGCACTACCGTTTCGGGGTCTCCTTCTTCTATTATCTCGCCTTTATCTAACCAGATAGCGTAGTCGGAAAGCTGGCGCATAACTTCTGGCCAGTGGGAAGTAACTACCATGGTAGTTCCTTTACTTTTTACTCCATCAATAATGGCTTGGTGTATGAGTTCGGCAGTTTTGGGATCTAAAGTTCCTGTTGGTTCATCCGCAAGGAATATCATAGGTTCTTTAGCCATTTGCCTAGCTAGGACTACTCTTTGTTTTTCTCCTCCACTAAGGTCACGGGCTATATGTGTTATTCGGTGGGCCATTTGGGCCATTTCTAGCATTTCTATTGCAAGATAAATGGTTTCTTCTTCTTCATGACCGGTAATGGATTTTATAACGTTGTCTATTACTGTATCGTCTTCGTATAGAGCAAAAGTTCTCTGTAACATTATTGATATTCTACGTTTTATAGCTGCAAAGATTCTTCGATCGGAGTTCCAGAAGTCAACACTTCTTGATTCGAATTGTCCTCCACATTTACAATTTTTACCTTCCATTGATGGAGGTTCAACTCTTAGACATAGGGGACATATGGCAAGATTGTATATTATTTGGCCTTGATCTGGTTTGTACTCTTTCATTCCTCTAAGCATGTTTATTAGGGTAGATTTTCCTGATCCGCTCCTTCCGAGTATTCCTAAAACAGTTCCTTCGTTGACTGTAATATTGAGGTTATTGAGTATTTTTACTCCGTCAAATGTTTTGGTTATGTTTTTTATTTTTATAAACGACATGATCCTACACCAATTTTTGTTTATTTTCGTATAATATCAAAAGAATTAAGTTTTTAATTTTTAGTTTTTATTCGGATCCACACAAAGGAGTTTCACATTTAGGACATTTTGTATTTCTACATGGTACTGCTCTAGTTTTGGGTGATTCATAACCACAATTTGGGCATTTGCATACTCTAGGAGGGCCTGCACCTAGTCCTTTACCGCCGAATGATTTCCTTTCTAGGAGTGTAGGGTCAGTTTTTATTATAATTTCTTCGTCGTCTAATTTTACAATATCTTCTGATTGGCAGTCCAAGCATTTTTTGTATTCTTTTTCAGGACTTAGCCATTCAAATCCACAAACATTGCATTTATATCTTTTTTTGTTTGTTATAAAATCATCCCCAACAATTATTAATGTATTTCCCTCGATTAGGGCTTTAGATATTTTTTTTCTAGCTGAAGATAATATTCTATGGAATGTAGGTTGTGAAATTTCCATTATCTCCGCAGATCTTATCTGTTGTATATCATGATAGTCTCTAAGCCTTATTGCTTCAAATTCATCTAGTGTGATAGTAATAGGTTCTAAAGAGTTAATATTCTCGTTTTCTGGTTTAAAACAACGCGTTTGCGGTTCTTCTGATATTCTTCTAAATATACGTGGCCGAGGCATGATGAATATATATTCAAAAATAATATATATAGTTTACTAAGGTACGAAAGAAAATATTTACATTAATTAAATTATATTATTAATATATAGAGGTGATTCTATGGAAAAAGAAATACTAGCAGCTATTATGGCTGTAACTTCGGATGTAGACATGATGACTAATGACAGGATAGAAGCTTTAACAAAAGGACATGGAATGTTAAATATTGCCGCAATTTGCGCAGCTAACTCAATTGCTGAAGAAGTATTGAGAGGGACAGAAATAAGACTCACAGACCATAACGTTCAGCAATTACCAATAGATGACGTGCTCAAAAAGGCAATAGACTCAGCAGAGCTTGCAGGAGCTAACCCTGCAAATGCAGCTCTAATAAGTGCAGCTCTATGTTATTTTGCTGGCACAAATGCTCAAGCAGGTGTACCTGCAGGTAACAGGAAGTTAGGAGCTATGGCAAGGATGATCGCTGATGTAGACCGGTGCGGAGTATTAGCCATACCCACTGCAAAAGTGAATAACAAAATATCAGGCTATGCTGCCGTAAGAGCAATATACGATGATATTTTTGATAATAAATTAACAAAAATTGATGGGAGTATAATACCCTTAGGAGTAGGGGGAGGACCGTTATATGGTCACGGTGCACTCGGAGAAGATACAGCATTTCCAGAAATCGCAAAAAATGGTGCAGCAGCAGGTACCAAAGGAATGTTGAAAGCATATGCAAACGTAGGTATGCCTCCCAGCCCCATTACTGCAGCCATATTCGGTGCTGCAGCTATACTCGAAATAGTACATCCTGATTCAGAGGTTGGAGAAAGTTATGGCGAATTCTTTAAAGTAAATAGTGCCTATGTCGCAGGACTAGGGGCTGTTGAAGCAGCAGGACTACCAGAAAAGCTCCATATTAGAGGAACCGGTGAAGAATATGATACAGCAACCCTAGTGGGTGACTTAGGCGTAATACTCAAAGATATTGGCGGACCATCTGTCATAGGTATGATGGCATTCGAAGAAATGCTTTCAGCTTTTGAAGAGTCTCTAGCAATCGGTGCAGGTTTCTCTGGAGGCCCACTACAACCCCCATTAGGACACATGACAGCAGACGCAGTACTATCAATGAAAGTTCTCATAAGTACCAATGGAGACATTGAAAAAGCATCTGACAAAATAAAAGACATCAAAGAAAAATTCTGGCTAGAACCGGAAATAGCAAAAGTAGCCACAAATACAATATCCCGAAAAGCAGAACAAGTAAAAAGGGGACCAGTAACAAAAGCCATGATACTAGCCACAGATGGAGCAGTTACTCGAGCAGTATATGATAGGGCAAAATTTACTTACGACAAATTAAAAGAAGGAAAAGATATAACCGAAATAGTGCGAATGCTCGACGACCAAAAATTAAATAACGTAGAAACAGCTAGCAGTGCTTTATTCACTGAAATGATGGGTAAAGATATAAAAATAAAAATCACCACATATCAAGGATGTGCCAGAAGAAAGAAAACAGATTTCCTTAATAAATACTGTGGTTTCGACACCGATGCAACAGTGGAAGTTACAATTGATGGGGAAAAAATAGTATTCGAAGGATTATCCAATAAAGTGATACCAGACGCAGTTATGAATAAAAAGAAAGATATACTAGAAGCAATCCCATTAGGAGCAGTTCCAGTAGTAGAATTACAGTTAAGCGGCCATACCATTATAAACATCATAGTACCTGCAGCAGTAGCTACACTAATGAACAATGAACTTACACCTCGTGAAATTGCAAGAAAAGTTATTGAAGGAGCTTATGTATCATCTGCAATACCTGGAGGAATTCAAAGAGCTGAAGAAGTAAGTAAACGTGCAATAAAAATAATGGCAGAACTTTAAAAGTTTTGGTGTAAAAAAAAATGTTATTAATGATTACAGTCGACGATTTGCCAGCCGAAGGTTTGCCATATATAATAGAAAAAACCATAGAAAGGGGAGCTAAAAATATACATGTCCTAAATGCCATTACCAAAAAGGGACGTATGGAACATATCTTCCTTGTAGATGTTGAAAAAAAATA
>PLXT01000043.1 GCA_003151535.1 Methanobacterium sp. | reverse complement strand
ACCTTTAAATTTAAAATAAACAGAATGTAGCGATGCAGAAAATAATTATGAGACAGCCTCATTTATTTAAAAAAATAAATTTTAATTTGTTATACGAAACTATGAGGAAGTTAAATCTAAAATTGATATTAGTTTGTTGGTATTGTGAAATAGAATGTTGAACCTTTTCCTAGTTCGGATTCTGCCCAGATCTCACCATTGTGCTGGTGCACAATTTTTTGGGCTATTGCAAGTCCTATACCGGTTCCTTCATATTCTTCATGGGTGTGTAGACGTTGGAATATGGTGAAGATTTTACCCAAATGTTTTCCTGAAATACCTATACCATTATCTTTAACACTGAATAACCACAGTTTACCCTCTAGTTTAGCTGAAATATGAATTTTAGGAAATTCATCCCCACGATATTTGATGGCGTTGCTAATGAGGTTCTGGAAAAGTTGAATCATTAATTGTTCATCTACTTTGAGTGTAGGTAAATGATTATTTGTTATTTGAGCATCATTCTCGTCGATAGATGTTTTTAAGTTCAAATAAGTTTGATCAAGTACGTTATTAATGTTAACATGGGTTAAGTTTCGTTCTTTATTGGTAATTTTTGAGTAAATTAAAATATCTTGTATCATTGCATCTAATCGTTTAGCTCCATCGACGGCATATCCTATAAATTCATTAGCATCTGCATCTAACTGGTCTTGATATCGTCTTTCTAATAGTTGTAAAAAACTTGTTATCATACGTAATGGTTCTCTAAGGTCATGTGAAGTTATATAAGCAAATTGTTCAAGTTCAGCATTAGACCTCTGAACTTCCAAAAGACTTTCTTGTAATGCTTCTTCTGCCTTTGTATGCGCAATGCGCAATCTTAGAGCCGTTAATCCAAAAGAGATATCATCAGCAAGTTCTTGTAATAATTTTATTGCTTCTTCTGAAAATGGATTTGTTTCTGTTGAATAAATGGTCAATGCCCCAATTACATGGTCATTAAGAAAAATTGGAAGAACAATCGAAGATGCATAACCACGTTTTATTGCTTCTTCACGCCAAGGTTTGAATTTAGGATCAGTCAGCATATTCTCACATATACTAGGTTTTCCAGTACGAATAGCAGTGCCGGTAGGCCCTTGACCACGTTCTGTATCATCACATGTGATATTCAATGTTCTAAGATAATCTTCTTCAAAACCAGAATATGCTACGGGAACAACTTTCTTACTTTCTTCTTCAGTAAAACCTATCCAAACCATTGAATGACCACAGTCTTCAATTATAATTCTGCAAACTTCATCCAAATAAAAATCTTCATCAGTAGCATGCATCATCGCAAAACTACTATCTCTAAGTGCCATAAGGGTGTGATTAAGTTGATCATAATCTTTCAAGACTTTTCTAAGATTCTCATTAGATATCTGGAGCTCCTCTGTAGTGCATCTTAATTCTTCGTTTGAGGTTTGAAGCTCTTCTGTTGTGGATTGTAATTCTTCATTTGAAATTGTTAGTTCTTCTGTTAGTTCTTGTTCAATCTTTAAAAGCTTCTGAGTAAGCAATTCAGCATGTTTTCGGTCAGTGATATCTGTGTTTACACCAAGTACACGAAGGACATTGCCTTGGTTATCATAGATAGCTCCGCCTTTGGCCGATAACCAATTTATTTCTCCTGAATTGTGGAATATACGGAATTCTAAATCGAATGGCTCGTTTTTTGCAATTTTATTATCTCTTTCGACTTCGATTTTTTCAATATCATCGGGGTGAGTTAACTGACGCCAGTCTTGATATGTTTTTATTGTTCCGGGAGTTAAGCCGTATAATTGCTCGAGTTCGGGCGTAAAATGAAGTTCATCTGTAATTGTGTTCCAATCCCATATGCCTACATTGCCTAGGGTTTGGGCTAGACGCAATCGTTCTTCACTTTCCTTTAAATTTTCTTCATTCTTTTTATGTTCAGTAATATCATGGGAGATTCCAACAATGCCTATAGCTTGATCGTTTTCGTTAAAGCGTGGAGTTTTAACAGAAATAAACGAACGCAGTCCCTTTGGAGTTTCAACAATTTCCTCTAAAGTTTCTTCTTTACAAGAGTCCATGATTCTTTTGTCGTTTTCTAATATTGTTTTTCCTATTTCTGGATTTGAATAGATTTCAAGGTCTGTTTTTCCCAATAATTCATCGGCAGTTTTACCTATTATTCGTTCTAAAGCGGGATTAGCAAATATCCAACGGCTTTGACGATCTTTAATATAAATTACATCTGATGACAAATTGGTTATTGAACTTAAAAGTTTCTCAGTAGTATGCAACTCTGTTAAAATATTTTGATTTAAGTCTTCAGCTTTTTTACGTTCAATAATGTCAGCTACTTGACTTGCGAGTAAACCTAACATTTGAATCTCATGATCGTCAGGTCTATGTGGGGTTTTAAAATGTGTTGAAAACATACCTAACGGTTTTCCATCTCTACTTACGATAGGTGTAGATTGAACAGCATGCACTCCTGCTTTGAGCTGTATGTCAAGTGCAGCTGTACCTATAAAGATAGGGCTCTGCTCAACATCTTCAACTATAACACGTTCCCCTGTTTCTAATGCTGTTCCACATACACCTTCTTCTTTATGAACTTCATTCCAGAAGTCCAGCCACCATTTAGGGAATCCATAATGGGCCACAATATGGAGACGAGATGAATTATCATCCAAAAGTTGAATGTTTCCAAAATCAGAACCAGAAATAGCAATTGCAGTCTCAACAATTTTAGTAAGCACCTGACTCCAGTTATCCTTTTTAATGAATAGTGTGCTTATATCATGCAATCTATTCATTGCATCTAATTGACTGCTTAAAGTTGTAATATCTTGATTAGAAACAATATTAGATTTCACTTGCTTGGAGCTCATATTTGGCCACGCTATTAATAAATAATTTCTATAAATCTTAAATAATAATCTTCTTTTAATTTTGAATCATATTAAAGATATTATTTGTTATATAAATCAAATAGCAAAATTTTTATAATTCCCTTTTTTTATTCTTATAAGTAAAAATGGCATTTTTAACAGGACAATGTAATTAAAATACTCCTTTAGAGTGAGATTTTCGAATTTTAAAATAAAATAAGCACGTAAATATTGTTATAAATGTTTTCAAGTGAATTTGCAGAGTAGTTGGTGATCTAATCTACAATTACTTAGATTAATTAAATCTATTGACTTTGAAATAGTATTTTGCCTGTATACTTACTTGAAATTAATGAAATCAAAATAATAACTTTATTTAAAAAGTTATGTTAAAAATGGGTATAAAGTATAGTTATTATTCGGATGATACCCAGTATCGCCATTTAACTCCTCATTTACAAATTTACCGCGTAAAATACAATTATTAATGTTAATTTTAGTAGATATGTACTTAAAAGATTTTTTTGTTCATATAATCTCATTTTTCTTACTGTATAACAATAATTGTACTTCATCGAATAAATTAATTTTGAAAATTAGAGAATTTTTTTCCATTTTCATTTCTTATGATAATGTTAATTTGTATATTAAGAATAAAAAAGAAATATTATTTTAGTGCTGTTCGAATTTGAATGTGTAGTCCTAATACTTTTCTTGCAAGCTATCGATCGTTTGATTGTGGATGAATTAATAATCAAAATATGTGATTCTAATATGTCACACCCCATACCATAACACCCGATTGACCATATAACGACTTGAAATGGGTTAAGCCAGCACCGCCCTCAAAGAAAAGTTTGGTGAACATGGAATTTTCTAATTCTTTATTCATTGCTACTCCAATGTACGTACCATTTTCATTTATCAGGAGTATTGAGTACCCGCTTGAATTTGATACAAGTGTTTGAGTTACTGTGTTGTTATTTATTATTGTCAGTGTGTGTGGTTGTATTACAAGTGAACCATTTCCTGTTTCCAGTTCATTGGATATCTCGTTTAATGTTGTTGTTGTGTCGTTACTGGTTATTGCATTAGTATCCACTATTCCTGCTGAGGTCCCATTGGTTCCATTAGCTTGAGCAACAACATCATTACCTCCAATAAGAAGTGTTTTATTGTTTACTGTTGTCGAGTTCATCTCTGAAGCCTGATATTGGTAATTTGTTCCATTGTTGGCGGTAAAATTCCAGCTACCAAAGTAAGACCACCAGCCTGCTTTTTGAACCATGTCTGAACTGGTTATTAAAACATCTGGAGTAGGATTATCAGGGTGAGTATACTGTACTATTGTTTGTGCTTGGGATTGTGTTAAATTGTACTGAGTTGTCATTATGGACATGGCTTGTGTTTTATTTACTCCTAGAGTATTACTAAGTATTTCAGCACTTAACCCGGTATTATTTGTATAATTGTCAAGTGTTAAAGGAGCTAAATCTCCACTGGATGCAAGCATTCTAAGTATTCCTACGGAAAGTGTTTCATTACTCGTTAAAAGTGCTTTTCCAACCCAATAGGCCCTCGGACTATTCTGTGATGAACCATCAAATGTAACGGGTCTGTTAGCTTCGTAAGTAAATAGGTGTCCGAAATCCCACCATGAAGTAATTACAGTATTGTTTGATGTGTTATTTCCAATCCATTGAAGTGAAGTCACCATGGAATCATCGGTACCCGGTACAACTGTACTTGATGTTTCATATGCTGATACAATAGGTGAAAATGCAACGGCAATTACAATTACGGCCATAATAATCTTTTGATATGAGATATTTGGTACCCTACCCTTTACAAAGCCAAATAGAAGACCCACAAAGATACCTGCGAGTAATGTAATTGGGAGTGAAAAGTCCTCAATAAATCTTACACCCTTGGTCATTGCATATGCAGTTACTAAAAGCCATAACGAGAATAACACACAATAAAAGACATAATTTGTCTTTGGTGGTATTATATCAGGTTTAATAACCTTAGTTTCCGTTTCAACTTCTTTCTCTTCTGGTTTTCGTCGAGTACTTCTACCCTTTCTTCTAGGTTTTCTAGGTTTCTTAAGTTTTTCCTCCTTAACTTCCCTGGTTTTTAAATTCCAGAAGAGTGCAATCACACCAAAGATTCCGAAGAAGAATGGTAAATATCCTCCGACTCCATTTATTATTTCACTTATGGAAGGTATCTGAAGTTCAGAAACTGAAACATATACGTTTGGATATGTAGTTGACTGAACAGCTGATTGGAGCTGACTTGCACCTATTGGTGATAGTATACCTCCTTCTATCCCGCTAATTCCTATAGAAACTGACATTAATAATAGGCTGACTATTAAAAATATTATTAATGTTAATAGATCGGGTTTATCATTAAACCAGCCTAATTTCCCCTTGAAATAATCTGTTGGTTTGACTGTTTTTTTATTAAATAAGAATCTGGATATGAGTAGATAAATCACAGCTGTAGCCACAACCAAGTAGTAGATGTAATACCATCCAGACCATGCTAATGTAAATACTAACATTGCAAATCCTGCTAAAGCCGCGTAAATTGCCCGAGATTTCATAGTATTTGCCAGCATACTATAAATAAAGAACATAACAACAAAAAGCGGCACTATCATGTTAAACTGGTCAGTATCAAAGAAACCAGCAAATGTATGTGCAAAATATGCAGGTGCAAGACCCACTAGTAATCCTGCTGTTATTCCACCATAATCATTGGTAATTCTTCGTACCAATAGATAAGCCGGTATAACTGCTAGTGATGCAATGAATGGTGCAATCCATATAGCAACGGCATTTAAGGGCATATGTGTGAATAAGTTAACGAATTTGTATGTGAAAGCGGTGAAATATACGATTAATGGTGTATATTCAGCACTTTGACCCTGTGGGAAAGAGGAATGAAGATCCCATTCTGTTCCATTTATTATGGTGTCACCAAGATATCCATGATCAAGATAATCTTGTGTCATTCTTAGATTGTAGTAGGAGTCCATCTCACTAAAATAGGGCAATCCATTCTGATCTTGATATAATGATTTTCCTTGGTCCGGGACACCACCTATGCTAACGGCTTCTGCCCTAAGGGAAAACACTACTAGAAACAGTAAAATTATGATTATTAATTTTCTATACTTAAACAGCAGATCTTTCAAACTCATGATAATCCCTGATATCCCTAAAATATTTACAATATATCCCAATGTTTAGTGAAAATTTAATTTTCCCTTTTTAACCTATTTTTATTTATTCTAAGATTTAGAGTAATCTATACTGACTTCCATTTATATTTTACTAAAATCTCTGGAAATAAAATCTTATCCTAGAACAATTTCTGTTCAACTTAAAGTTATAAATGAATCCTATAACAAATCAAAACTAACAATAAATCTTTAAAAAACATCAATATTCCACTAAGAAATTAAAACCTCATATTCAGCAATTAATAATTAAAATACACCTTCAAATTCTAAACAGGAAAATAATATTTCCGCTATTTTTCTATTTTTAAATCCATGTTTGTTTGATCGCTTGCTTATGGTTAATGGACTTAGTCTATAGCAACAAGTATAGAAACCTTGATAATGCATGATTTTAAAAATGAAAAATACTTTAAAGTACCATAATCCTGAATAGCCCTATCACATTTATAAACATAAAATAAAGTTCGTTATGAATTTTTTAATTGATTATATAATCACAGACTTGAGGGCTTTATAATTAACCCGTTTAGGGATAAGTTTCCATCTGCAATATAAATAATTGTGTAGATCCAACATTTGAAGACGGTCGAATGGTCTCATTCCAAGCTTCCTTTACAGTTTTATAGCATAAAAGTGAGTAAATAAGCTAGTAGGGACTAAACATCGATAATTCAATAGTGTATAAATATCAATAAAAACTTTGATATTTGAACAATAGACTACGAAAAATGATTTAAGAGATATATGGGTGTTTAATTCTAAAACCATGGTCTCTGAATAACCAAAAAATACGGACAATTGACTTTTAAATTGTATCTTGCCCGCATACGCAAGAAAAATTGAAAATCACTACAAACTTAAAGAATCAAAATAACAACTCTATTTAGAATTAAACCTATGTTACATAGGTATATGAACTATAACGAACTATTTTTATAGGTGAACGGGTTTGAATTATGCTTTGAGACTGATGAACAATATTTTGTGGTGTAGTATATTTAATATATATAATTCTTCCAATTGTCATATCTTTTAATAGGTTCTCCATGAGCATGACATATCCCTCAAAATCATAAATATCAATTGCTTATTGATTCTTTTAAAATCGAATTATTCCAATAGGCCCATGAGGCCATATGAGATATTTTCCATTAATCTCGTGAATAAATCACCAATAACCATTATATCCTTATAAAGTAGACTTATTATGTTCATGATGTGTGTCCCACAGACTGCTGTGGAAGATATGTAAAATTGATATATATTTTATTTTGGTTATTTTGATGATTAAATTATTTCCTACTATATTCAAGCTATAGTGCTAATTTTAATTGTGGTTTAGTTCCAACGTAGATTTTGGGATAATTGGTTCTGGGTGTAGATATTTTTCTGTTTGTCAAAATTAACAAACATTAGAATTAATATATCCATTCTATTTAGATAGAAATAGTATAATTTCTAAGAAATAACTTCCATTTAATAATTAGTATTTTTTGTTTTGAGAATTATTAAACATTTTTACTCTAAATAAAGGTTTTTAATACCGATTTGGTATAGATTTTGGCATAATTTTGGCATAAATCTGGAATAATTACTTTAGTATAATTTGTAAAAAGAGAGTTCTATGAAACATAATTGGAGGTTATTATGAAATTTAGGGATTTGATTATAAAAAATATATTTAGAAATAAATCTAGAAGTATCCTGACTGTAATTGGAATTGCAATAGGTGTAGCAGCCGTAGTAGGGCTTGGTCTTGTAACTGATAATCTATCTGCATCAACACAAAATGCCCTCACAGCGGGTGCAGCGGACTTTTCAGTTGTCAGTGGCACCTCAAATGGAAATAATGGTGGAGGTCCACCCGGAGGTTCAAATCAGTTGATCAATCAGACCTATGTATCAGAAATTCAACAAATATCCGGTGTGAGTAGTACTGCAGGAGTTTTACGAACCATGACTGATTTATCAAACACGAATAGTACTAACAGTAGCAGTACCAGCACCAACAATACATTTGGGGGAGGCAATTTCCGATCAATGACCACTCTAATAGGTATTGATAACAGTTCCTTAAGCATGGACGATGTCGTGATAACTAATGGTTCGGTATATTCCAATGATAATGAGGTAATAATAGGTAAAAATGCTGCTCAAAGTTTGAACAAAACTATTGGTGAAAATATCTCAATTTCTAATCAGACTTTCAAAGTTGTTGGAATTTATGAAACCGGCAACTTCATGGATGATAATGGAATCGTTATGTCACTAAGCAAACTTCAAAACCTTACTGGAGATACTGGACAAGTATCATTGGTACTAGTAAAAGCATCTAATGATACTGATGCCAGTAATTTAGCATCAACAATTGAAGCCAAATATCCAAATCAACTATCTACATCAACATCACTTTCAGGAATGAATAGAATGAATAATGGACTTGATGTTATTAAATCCGGATCATGGGCTGTTTCATTACTAGCGGTTCTAGTAGGTGGTATTGTAGTTCTTGTTACTATGATGAAAGCAGTATCTGAAAGAACTAGAGAAATAGGAGTGTTAAGAGCTATTGGGTGGAGCCAAAAAAGAATATTGAGTATGATAATAGGAGAATCTCTAGTTCTATCATTAATAGCCATAGTAGTAGGTTTAGCTATAGGAATCGGTTTAGTAGAACTATTAAGCACCACACAAATTTTACAAGGTATTACGCCATCATTTTCAGCATCTTTGATACTTAAAGGAATTGGTGTTGCATTGTTCCTTGGAATAATAGGTGGAATTTATCCGGCTTATCGGGCTAGCAGACTATCACCAACAGAGGCTTTGCGCTATGAATAATGAGAATATCATTGAAATCAAAGATCTCAAAAAAACTTATGAAAATGGTGTTATTAAAGCATTAGATGGAATCAATCTTGAAATAAAAAAAGGAGAAAGTGTATCTATTATAGGACCATCAGGTTCTGGTAAATCAACACTCCTCAATATGATTGGCGCACTTGATAAAGCAGATGAAGGCAGCATTAACGTCGCAGGTATTGATTTAATGCAAGAAAATGATTTAAGTGACTTCAGGTTAAATGAAATTGGATTTGTATTTCAACTTCATAATCTGATTCCAAACCTAACTGTACTTGAAAATGTTCAAACACCATTAATTGAAACAGTTATATCTAATAAGAAAATGGAAGAAAGGGCACTGAAGATTCTAAAATCGGTTAATTTAGCCGATAAAATAAACCAAAAGCCAACCAAACTTTCGGGAGGTGAAAGACAACGTGTAGCTATAGCAAGAGCATTAGTTAATCATCCTTCTATAATCCTTGCAGATGAACCTACAGGTGCATTAGATTCAAAAACACAGGACGTCATATTGGATCTGCTCTTAGATATACATAAACAGGAGAATGTTACATTGATCATGGTCACACATGAACATGATGTAGCCAACAAAGCTGAAAGAAGCATATATGTACTAGATGGAAAAATTAAAGAAATAAAAAAGAATTAATATTCACAAATAATTAGTTGGAGTTGATATGACATATCAGCGCCAATTTTTTTTAGGGATATAAAGTTCTAATAGAAAATTAAAAAAATGGGAATCATCATGAAAAAACGTGTAATAGATTTAGATGTAACATATGGAAAAACCTACTTAGGGATTATAAAAAAATTAGGAAGTCTAGATAGTTTTTGAATAAAAAAATTATCATAAGTTTAGGTAGCTGTTATTCTTACATATAATCTCTAGTTTATTCTTAAAATTAGATATTATCCGAATGATGGTTGATGTTTTCCGATTACTGAAAATAAAATTTAAGAGATTATTGATAAAGTTTTTTTATTACTGTATGTAATTACCTTATTTAATAATGACTCATAAGCTGTTTGGTGATACTCAATGGAGATTATGCTGTGGTGGCTTATTACCGGTACGAAAGGAGGATTTAACCGAGGTCGAATAATAAATATACTACTAAAAAGACCATACAATGCCAATCAGCTGGCTCAAAAATTAGAATTAGATTATAAAACAGTAAGACATCATATCAAAATTTTAGAAGATAATAATGTTATAACTACATCTGGAGAAAACTATGGGATAATGTACTTTATTTCTCCATCTATGGAAGAAAATCAAAAACTTTTTCAGGAAATATGGAATGAAATGAAGGAGATTAAAAGGTGATTAATTTGGTTAATGTAACAGTTCCAGGAAATGGAAGTTTTGTAGGAAATGGACCAGGAATGCCCCCGCTGGATGATCCTAATTTGGCAATAATAGCTGTGATTGTATGTGCAGCAAACATAGGATTGCTCATACTCCTGTTGTTTACATATGTAATAAGTTATCGAAAGCTAAAATCCCAGTTCACCCTAGGCCTGGTCATCTTTGCAACACTCCTAATTTTTCAAAACATCCTATTTATGTTCTTCTTATTGGTAAGAGCAGGATTTCATAGTCAGGGAATGGGATTTCCAGTACTTAGTCTAAGCATCGTAGAATTCGGTGCTCTTTTAGTACTATTGAAAACCACGTGGATTTAAACATGAGATAAATTCAATAAATATTATGCCTGAGAGGTGGAATGAATGCAAAAAGAAGATATAGAAATATTAGATGATATGATAGGCACATTAGTAGATTTATTAGTCGAAAAGGAGATAATAACATATGAAGAATATGAATCCGAAGTAAAACAAAGATTAAAAAATGTTTTACAAATAGCAATAGATGAAGAGATAGTACATGAAAATAAAAAAAAATAGATGATAGAATTATAAGTTTTTTTTATTTTTTTAATTTTATGAACTGAATAATTTTGGAGGTTATAATAACAAGTTAACTAGCTTCACTTATTATCCAATAACGGTGTTAAACCGGAGAACGTTGAATTTGTTATTAAAAAAACAAATACTGGCTCAAATCATTTGCGAACCAGAGATAAAAAATAGGGATAATTCACAAATATGGAAGATCCATCCCAAAGGGAAGGTATTGATAAATTAGGAGAATATCTCAAACAATTCTATTATATAATAACAGAACTGAAAATGGTGAAAATGTGGTAGATATTGTAATTTCCATTATTAAAAAATATTCAAAACAAGAAGAAATTCAAAATCAAAGTAATTGGTGATTAATTGACGTAAATCAAAAATAGTTTGATTATTGGAACAAATCATAGTACTACGTCGAAAATAACCTACTAAAAACAATTACACCTTCAAATTTATTTTTTAATTAATGACGTTTTAGGCATAAAAAAGATAATATTAATAATAAAATTTATATGATAAGAGGTTATTAAAATGTCGAACCAGATGTTATCAGAGGTAATAGAATATTTACCTGATGCTACTTTCGCTATTGATCTTAATGGTAAAGTTATTGCCTGGAATAGTGCTATTGGAGAGATGACAGACACGCTTAAAGATGATATCCTAGGTGAAGGGAGTTATGTTTATAGTAAATTATTTTATGAGGAGCATCATCCATGTTTAATAGAGTTAATTGGAAATGATAATTTGGAGTTAATTTCAAATTATGATTTTATCCACAGAGAAGGTAATAAAGTGTATGCCTGGGTATTTGTGCATTCATTTTATAATGGTAAGGGTGCTTATCTTGAGATTACAGCTTCACCACTTTTAGATGGTAAAGGACTACGATACGGTGCCATTGAGTCTATTCGTGATATTACTGAACGTAAAAACGAGGAACTTCAGCTTAAAAAGAGTGAACAGCATTTCAGGAATGTTGTAGAGTCAGCTGCCGATGTAATTGTCACTACTGATGCTGAGGGTAATATATTATCATATAGTGACAGTATGGAGAATATTTTTGGTTACTCCAAAGAGGAGATAATCGGTGCAAAATTAACGGTTTTGATGCGGGATAAATATAAAAATCTTTTTACTGATGAAATCGAAAATTTTAAATCTCATGCAAAACATCCGTATGTTAGGAAAACCATTAAAACAACTGGGTTAAGAAAAGAGGGTACAGAATTTCCATTTGAGGGGTCACTTTCAACTTGGAAATCAACTGAAAATAATTATTTTACAGTTATCATCAGAGATATCACTAGCCGTGAACAGGTTACTGAAGCGTTAAGTGTTAGTGAAGAGAAATATAGGGCTTTTTTTGAATCAGATCCTGATTACGCAATATTGATAGATTCTAATGGTGTTATAGCAGATGTTAATCAGGCTGCGATGCAAATTAGTGGTTTATCTAAAGAGGAATTGGTAGGAAAAAGTTTTGGGGATTTAAATATTTTCCATGATGATGAATTAGAATTGCATCAAAAAATTTTTTCAAAAGTATTAAGACGTGAAAAAATAGTTCCCTATAAAACGAGGATCATTAATAAGAAGGGTAGTGTTATTTGGGTTTTAAATTCATCAACAACAATAACGAAGGATGATAAAATTAATTATGTGTTAGTGATTGGTAGTGACATTAGTGAACTCAAAAATGCAGAAATTAAGCTTAAATCTTCCCTTAATGAAAAAGAAGTTCTTTTAAGGGAAATTCATCATCGTGTGAAGAATAATTTACAGATAATTTCAAGTTTGTTGAATTTACAAGAATTTTATGTTAAAGAAGATCCTATAGCGGTTAATGTTTTAAAGGAAAGTAGGAATAGAGTTTTATCAATGGCTATGATCCATGAAATGCTTTATCAATCCACGAACTTAAGCCATATTAACATTCCTAATTATATTAGGAATTTGATTTCTAATTTAGTATATAGTTACGGTTATAATTCTAATTTTAAAACAGTACTTAATGTTGAAGAGATAATGTTAAATATTGAAACATCAATTCCTGTTGGATTAATAATAAGTGAACTAGTCTCAAATAGTTTGAGACATGCATTTCCACATAATCAAGAATGTAAAATAACTTTATCGTTAAAATTCTGTAATAGAGGATATAATTTAGTAATTAGTGATGATGGAGTTGGTTTACCTCCAAAATTTGATTTTAGAAATGTAGAATCAACTTTAGGACTTAAACTAGTAAATTCACTTGTAGAACAACTTGATGGTTCAATAGAACTCGACAAGAATCTTGGAACTCAATTCACAATCAAATTCAAAGAACAACATTATAAAGAAAGAATCTAATAATACATTTTTAAGTTCAAATAAAATCATTTTTATGCCCCTATTGGAGATCTGGGTACAAGGTACTTGCAGTGGCTTTTTTTTGATAAGCTTAATATTGGATTAGTATTGATTCATTTCGTTACTAAGTCGAACTCAAATGAATCAAAAACCATGCCTCCATCACATCTTTCTTAATTTATTATATATTTTTTTTATTTCTTTTTTCTGCAATTTGGGTATGATTTGGGTGTAAATTATGAACGAAATACGCATGAATTGTGTATAATGCTTTATATGGCATTTATTCATAGTGAGTGTTATGTCATTTTTATCGCTGGTGGTGAAAAATCCATTCAGAAACAAAACAAGAAGTTCACTTGCTATTGTAGGAATAGCAATTGGAATCATGGTCATAGTGGCCCTTGGTATGATAACGGGAGGGCTTGAGAGCTCAACGCAGAGTACTCTTAAAGCAGGTGCAGCTGAAATAACAGTTAGTCAAGCAGGTTCAACCGGTATGGAATCAAGTGGATCCATTAATCAAACATATGCTACGGATATACTTTCATTAAGTGGTGTTAAAAGTACAGCCGGAATTTTAAGGGCAAGCAATACAACAACAGCAACTACAAGTTCAAATAGTACTCAAGGCGGTTTTGGTGGTGGTCTTTCTATAACAGGTATTGACTCAGATAAATTAAGTTTAATGAGTATTGACAGTATGAATGGAACTGCTTTCACAAACGACAGTACAGATCAAGTTATAATTGGAAAGACTGAAGCTCAAAGTCTTAATAAAACAGTTGGAGACACAATAAATCTTTATGGTCAAAATTTTACAATAACTGGTACATTTGAAACTGGTAATTTCATGACAGATAACGGAATTGTTATGCCACTTTCAACGTTACAAAATCTCACCAGCAATCAAAACAAGGTCAGTGACGTACTTGTAAAAGTAACTGACAATGCCAATGTAACCACAGTAAGTAATACAATTACTAATGCTTATCCAAATCAACTTAGTACTTCTACAGCTGCAGATTCAGCTAACAGAATTAACCAGGGATTAGGATTTATAAGCACAGCTAGCTGGGCAATATCACTTTTAGCCATATTTATCGGTGCAGTTGGAGTTATTAACACTATGGTAATGACAGTTTATGAAAGAACTAGAGAGATAGGAGTATTAAAGGCTGTAGGATGGAAAAACAGTAGAATACTAGGAATGATACTTGGAGAATCAATTGTACTCACACTCATCGCATTCGTTGTGGGAACAGTCATAGCAGTTGTAGGAGTAGAAGTTCTATTAACACTAGTTCCATCTGTAGGAAATGCAATTACACCATCATTCTCAATCTACATATTCCTCAGAGCCTTTGGTATTGCCTTACTCGTAGGTGTCATCGGAGGATTATACCCTGCCTACAGGGCAAGTAGATTATCCCCAACGGAGGCACTGCGCTATGAATAACAATGAAAACATCATCGAAATAAAAGATTTAAAAAAAGGCTATGATAATGGAAAAATAAAAGCTCTAAACGGAATGAACTTGAAAGTGAAAAAGGGAGAATTCATATCAATAATGGGCCCATCAGGTTCTGGAAAATCATCATTACTTAACATGATAGGTGGATTAGACATAGCAGATGAAGGAACCATAAAAGTTGCAGGCATTGACATGATGACGACTAAAAATCTAAACAAATTTCGATCAAAAGAAATAGGATTCGTCTTCCAGATGCACAACTTGATACCCAACCTTAGCGTAGTAGAGAATGTTGAAATCCCAATGTATGAAACCAATACATCTTCCAAAGATATGAGAAAAAGAGCATTGGAACTTTTAAAATCAGTTAACCTGGGAGATAAAATCGACCAAAAACCAACAAAACTATCTGGAGGGGAAAGACAGAGAGTGGCAATTGCAAGAGCCCTAGTAAACAAACCATCAATAATACTGGCAGATGAACCTACAGGATCTTTGGATTCTAAAACTGGTGAAGTTATACTTGACTTGTTGAAAGATCTTCATAAAAAAGAGAACGTAACATTGGTCATGGTAACACATGAACCATATGTAGGAAACATGGCTGAAAGAATTATCACTGTGTTAGATGGAAAATGTTTAAGCGATAACAGAACAACAAATTCAAAATAAATAAAAATCTCTTTTTATTTATTTTTTGGATACTCTTTAATTTGAAATTAATTAAAATAATTAAGAAATAATGTTTTGTAGAAATGAAAATCTAATCTAGAGTTAACTTCATAATAATATTAGATAGTGGTAAATAATTGGGTAGAAAAATTCTAAAAATGTTCAGTAAATATATTATTTTTTATTTTATAATTTTATTAATGGAGTAAAATAATGGATAAACTGATTTGGTGGATATTTGCAGGTACTTCAGGAGGTCCTAATCGTGCTAGAATTGTTAAAGCATTAAATAAAAGACCTTACAATGCTAATCAACTTGCAGAAAAACTCGAACTTAATTATTCAACTATACGTCATCATCTGAAAATATTAACAGAAAATCAAATGATCACTTCTACGGGGGAAAACAAATATGGAAATATGTATTTCCTTTCAGCTAAAATGGAAGAAAATTACAATATTCTAAGTGAAATTTTTAAGGAATTATCTTAAATATTGAAAAACATTTAAAATCGAATATTATTAATTAAGAGGATAAAAAAAATGGTAGTAGAAGAAATAGGACCAACAATTATGATATTAATTTACATTGCATTTGCAATAGGCCTTGCAAATGTTTGTTTATTATTAGGACTTCTTAATTCATATTGGAAAACATATAAAGAAATAAAATCTCAATTCACCATAGGGCTCTTGTATTTTGCATCTTTTCTACTTGTTCAAAATATTCTAGTTACACTAGCATCGGTGATTCCATTAATAATTCATGTAGTACCATTTAAAATATCCAATACCGAATTCGGACCTCAAATTGTATTCATCTTAGTCAACATGATCCAACTAGTAGCACTCAGTATTCTTTACAAAATAACCCGAGAATAATTCGTTTATAGTTCTCAAACACTCTATACTATGGGAACTATCCATATTTGATCTATTATGGCTACTTTTTGGAATTTAGATTAGATAGTTACTTTGATTGTAATTATGAGGAATTATGTGAAACTTTTGGTGAAAAAGTTTAGCTTACATGAATGGAGGAATATATGGTTAGTATTGCTTTGTATCAAATATTTGGTAAGCCATTTATAGTTTATTTGGGTGTTGTGACTATAATTTCATTTCTTGTAACTGCAATTTTTGGTCTTAGTTTTTATCGAGGATTGTTAAGATTTAAATGGCATCCTATAATGGTGGTAGTTTCATTTTTTTTTGGCAATAATAATGACTGTAATTGGGCCATCAGTTGGTAAGCCTTCTATTGGTATTTTAGGTATTGTTACTTTATTTTCATTTTTTGTAACTGCATTGATTGGTCTTAGTATTCATCAACGATGGTTGAACATTCGATTTATATGGCACCCTATAATGGTGATAATTTCATTTATTCTTGCAATTATCCATGGCCTATTAGGGATATTAGCATTTAACTAGAAAATAAGATAGAATCAATCGATTCTGAAAAGAATCACAAATGGGGACCTATGAATAACCATAAAATATAAAATATTGACATGTAGGTAGTATTTTACCTGCATACTTACTTGAAATTAATAAAATCAAAATAATAACTTTATTTAGAAAGTTATGTCAATAAGTGACGTAAAGTCTAGTTATTATTCGAATGATACCCAGTATCGACATTATAACTCCTCATTTTATAGTTTTGCAGCGTAAAATACTATTTCTAGTAGATAGGCATTACAAGACTTATCTATTGATAGAATTTTCTCTTTACTTAGTGTATAAATAATAATGTATTCTATCGCATAAATTTATTTTGAAAATTAATAAGGATTTTTTTTACATTTTTTTTCATTTATATAATCTTGAATAATAATATAATCTATTTCGTCATATGACTGAAAAACGAAGTTCGGTCGGAATTAAAATTTATTAAAAAAAAATTGAAAAATAGTATCAATGGTCCTGTTTTGAATTAGAATTTGTAGTTGCTAGTAAATTATTCCTTGCGATGTCTTTGATTGCTCCTGTGGGCATGGTTAATTGATACATGTGTTTGCTGTTCCGGTAGCACATAAATGCAATAACCGGCGAAGTAATCATGAACGAACAGTAACCTAAAAATTATCCTTTACTTTTTTTTATTTTCAATCTTTGATGAATGTCTTTGTGGTTGTGTAGGTTTTGATTTGTTTCATTAAATATTCACTAGGGATATATTAAAATTATTTATATCTACTTTAAAATTCATAATTGTATTATTACATTATTTAATTAATTAAACAGATCAAAGATGTGGTAAAATGGTAGATATTATTTTAAAATATGAACATACGGAATTAGTTAAAGATGTACCTTTTGAAGCTAGGTGGTTTATATATTTCTCAATAGAGAAAAGCTTTGGTGAAAATCTTGGAATGCTTGAGGAATATTTAAAAGTTTGGAATATCGAAAATCCAAATGCAAAAACTTACTTTAGTAAAGCAATAGAAAAGGGTAATAAAACTTATTTCGCCATAACAATTGAATTTGACTACCCTACATATTTAAACGATGAAATTGTAAATAAATTAATAGAAGAAACTAAACAAAATTTTGCTACATTTTTCAACCAAAAAATTATAGAATTGAAATTAGGTCCATTTTTTTAACAATAATTCAATTGGCAAAAAAATTATTTTTGGGTAGATTTACTCTTTGTTTTTTCCATTTTTAGTTTTTGATGAACGTCTTGATGTTCATGGAAGTTTCTATAAGCTTCATTGACTTATATGTCGGTATTTGATTTGTGGTGTTACGGTGAAGACTTTTCACCATTACATAATCTGTCCAAAAAAAACGCCCCATCCGATCTTATCCATCGAACTTACTATCAGAATATTTCTAATTAAATTCTATTTTAAACTGAGTGCAGGGGAGGAGATTCGAACCCTCGAAGGCCTACGCCAATAAGCCCTGAACCTATCCCTTTAGTCCACTCAGGTAACCCTGCTATATACTCGAATGGTTGAAAAATTATTGGAACGTGAGTATGTTAAAAGGTTGAAATTCAAAGAAATAATCGAGAAATTGAATTAACCTTAAATCGTACCATAGAAGAATGTCCTGACTGTCCAAATATATTAAAGGAACATTACAACTCGGTTGTAAACGATATTTAATAAATAAATCCCTTTTTTTATTTTTCTTATTCAATAATATAAATTTATTAAAGAGAATTTCTATAAACCTNNGAGGTTAATAGAAATTCTCTAAAGTCTTAATATCTTATCTGTCCAATTGTGGTTAATATCAATTATTTTTATAAGTAACCCATTAAGATTCTGATGTTTACTTCATTATTATTCTTGTTAATGACTATAGTAGTTGTATTTTATTTATTTGGCCATATATTTTGATTTTGAATAATTTTAATTAATTAATTATTAACATAAATTATAAGTGCATTAAGATACATATTGGTGTGATAAGTAGTAATGGGGGTGAGATTATAGTCGAAGTACCAAAAAATGAAATGACCATGATAAAATGTATTTGTGCTAGCTGTCCATCATATACCAAATGTATGGATAGTGGAAACCTAGGAGTCTTTTGTTCTATAGGCGATGCCAAAAAATGTTTACAAGATCTGGAAGGTTGTAAATGTCAGGAAGATTGTTCTGTTTCTTCAGAGTACAATTTTTCGAGTCAATACCACTGCAATGAAGGATCTGCAAATCAACAGCAAATGTAAACATTAACCATTTTATTTTTTTTATAAATTATTTAAAATATATGGAGGTAGTTTAAATGGCAGTTGACCCAGTTTGTAAAATGGATGTAGATGAAAAAAATGCAAAATTAGTGAGTGGTTACAAAGGTAAAAAATATTACTTCTGTGCTCCCGGATGTCAAAAAGCATTTGAAAATAATCCTGAACAATATATGGAATAATTTATACTATCGTTTAATAAGTAAATAAATTGTTCTAAGGGGTATTTTAAGATTTTCTGATATTCTTTTAGCAGGAACACCTTTACTGTACAATTTCTTTACTTCTTTTGCCTTTTCTTTAGTATATTTGATCTTACGTCCACGTTTAAGACTTGAATTTTTAAGATAGTAAACTGTTTTAATTGGCAGGTTTAGTTTTACAGATATGGCTTTTGGACTTTCACCCTTATCAAGTAAGGACTGTATTCTGGTTGCATCGTTTGGACTGTATTTTTTGGGTCTGCCCCTCCGATTAACAGGTTCAACAACGATACCAAGTTCACTTAGGGCATCCATATATTTTTTAGATATCCGAGTGTAGATACTGACAGGACATGTTATCTTCTCCAAATTGGGATTGCTGTCGAGTATCTCCATTATCTTACGAGAAGAAAGCTGTTCATTCACATATATTCCTAAAACCAAAGAAAATCAGCCCCTTAAAACTTTTTATCCCTTTATCATCTCTAGGAATTTTTTAGCCTTCTTTGTCTGGGGTTTTCCAAAGGTTTCAAATTTATTCCTTTCAAACTTAACATCTTCAGGATCAACAGAAAAAACATTTGCAGCAACATCGAGTGGAATATTTCCAGATGTATTCAGTAAGACAGCACCCGCAGCATTAGAATTTGTTTTAACATGAAGTCCTTTCATCTTATTTTCCATTTCAAATTTCTTTGAAAGTAAATTTTTAATATCATAGACATATACAATGTTTTCTCTCATATAGTCCTTTAAAATATTAACAACATCAGGATTAAAATCTTCAAATGCCTTAATCTGATTGGTGTCAAGATTTGGACGAAGGTTAGGGAATGGTCCAGAGTATTTGCTCCTTCTATCGTAGGATGTTGATAAGTAACATTTCACAACATCCCAGAGGATCATGATCCTTGGAACTTCTACAAAGAGCTTTCTTTCCAATTGTTTCCGGGATTCTATGTCAATTTTAAGTTTAGAATCAAGTTTATCCTGTTTATCCATTAGGTTCTCCTTAGTGAGCATGTCATGGATTAACTCGTCTTGTATGTGTTCCCGGTCATAAACATCTTCGACCATCTTTTTAGCCATTGACTTGGCTTTTTTTAATGTTTCATCATATATTTGAAGTTTATCCATGTTAATTATGATTTTATCCAGTATTTGGCTAAATACTTCCCGGGCCCTGTTCTCGGCAAGCTTAACATATCCAATGGAAAGAGCTGTTTGTACATGTTTATCGTTTATTATTGATGGTTTCTTTCTGTGAAATTGCATGAATTCAATACGTGCATTTGATCCGTGTTTATGACGTATTTCACGTTCATAGTTCATCTGATCCTTGGCATCAATGTTAACACGTTTTCTAACCCATCTTCCATCTTCAAAAACCTTTATCACAAGTGAGAGAGTGGTAACAACTCCCCTCTTTTCGTGTTTAAGTATCCGTACAATGGTTCTAAATGCTTCTCGCCCCATGGGAGAAAGTTCAGACATTTTAACCATATACTCACCTGACAATGGGAGATATTTAATTATTTCAAGTCTGTAAACACCCTGTTGGTTAATTTCAAGCTTTATATTGCTAGAACCACAGCTGCAGCTTCCATCACTAAAGTTTGATAGTTCGTGACCAGTGAATTTTCCATTACATTCACTACAACTTAGAATAGCAAACTCTTCAAGATGACCTAATGCAATTTTATGGGAAGCTATTGCAGATTTAACCCGATCTAAAATATTTTTTTTAGCAGCAGCATTCATACGAAAATATTGTGTATGTTTGTTAACATCATACATGTCCTCCACCTTCATCTCAGATTTAGGTGTACGACCGTATTTCATGAGGGATCTGTAGGGGGTTTTGTAACCCTTAATTTCCATGGTGTCCCTTAACTCTAACAGTTCTTCAAGATTATTTTTAAGGTACATATAGATATCAATAAAGCTTTGGAAATCATTTATTTCCTCGGCCTTAACCCAGTTATGTCTTATTCCGTCAAGGAATTTCTCTGCATTACCAATTAAAACTGATTCATTCATTTTATATTTTCACCGATTTCAGCACCTTCAACAGTTAAAAGACTCATATTATCGTCTGTGGCCAATAACATTCCCTCGGATTTAATTCCAAAAAGCTTTGCAGGAGGTAAATTTACCAGTACAATAACAGTTTTGTTTATAACTTCTTCTGTTGAGTACTTCTGTGCAACACCAGCAACTACTTGTATTTCCTTTTCACCAATATCAACCATGAGCTTTAAGAGATTCTTCGACTTTTTCACATTCTCTGCACCAACAATCTTTCCAACTCTAAGATCCATGGTAGCAAAATCATCTATTGATATTTCATCCTTCATAGTTTCTACTTCCTTTAAATTTTCGTAAAGTTCTTCCTTTTCCTTGGTTATAATATCGTCTTCCACCTTGGTAAAAATGGGTTTAGCTTCTCCTATTTTATGACCAGCAGGAACGAATTCTGCTGCATCATCCCAGCTAATATCACCATCTATATTCAAGATTTTCAGTATCTCCTGTGTTTTAACAGGCATGTATGGTATGAGTGTAACAGCCATTGTCTTTGAAAGCTGATTAGCCAGATAAAGACAATTTGCTGCCATATTTTTACTAGTTTTAACAGTTTTCCATGGTTCTTTATCGTTGAAGTATTTGTTACCGTATTTAGCGAGTTTAATAATTTCAATTAAACCTTCTCTGAACTTGAAATTTTCTATGTAATCTGCAACTAGAGCAGGGAGTGCCTTTATTCTGGACTCGAATTCCTTATCATATTCATCAAACTCTGTTGGTTCTGGTATTTGACCATCAAAGAAACGTGTTGTAAATGTAAAGGTTCTGTGTAGGAAGTTTCCGAGAACATCTGCAAGTTCATCGTTAACCCTTCTCTGGAAGTCTTCCCATGAGAAATCTGTATCCCTTGATAGCGGGGCATTCGCAATTAAATAATATCTGAGAGTGTCTGAATCGAATGATTCAAGAAAATCTGATGCCCATATAACCCAATTTTTACTGGTTGACATTTTCCTGCCTTCCAATGAAAGATATTCCCCGGCTATGATAGTGTAGGGCAGTTTGCATCCGTATGCCATTAGCAGTGCCGGCCAGAATATGCTGTGATGATAAATTATATCCTTACCAATAAAATGTATGGCCTCATCATTCCAGTAATCTTCCCAGGGTTTGCCAGTTTTTTCAGACCATTGTGCAGCCGAGGATATGTAGCCCAGGAATGCTTCACCCCATACATATATTATTTTACCCTCTGCATCATCAAGAGGTACTGGTATTCCCCATTCCATATCTCTGGTGAGTATCCAATCCTTTAATCCTTCCTTTAACCATTGTAATGCATAGTTTTTAACATTTGGTGGTAGTTGGTTATTGGATTCTATCCATGTTTGCAGGTCATCTTGAAAATGGCTTAGTTTAAAGAAGTACTGTTTAGATTCCCTTATTTCTGGTGTTCCTTTACATATGAGACATGTTGGTTCTATTAATTGGGTTGGTTCCAGATGTCTTCCACATGTTTCGCAGTGATCACCCCTTGCTCCTTCACCATTACAGTGGGGACATATTCCTTCAACATATCTGTCGGGTAAAAATCTTGAACATACATCACAATATGGCTGTTTAATAATCTTTTCATATATGAAACCCTTTTCATAGAGTTTTAAAAAGAAGTTTTGTGATATTTCGTAGTGTTTTGGATCCGTTGTTCTTGAGAAGTTGTCGAATGATATGCTGCAAGAATCAAGATCTTTTTTAATCATCTCATAGTATCTACCTGCAACTTCTTTAGCTGGCTTCCCTTCTTGCTCTGCCCGGACTGCGATGGGTGTTCCATGTTCATCTGATGCACATACAAATAGTACATCGTTNNTTATTCCTCCTTATATTAAAGACATAAATGAATTAAAAGATAGATATAGAATGTTATCAACCTTTAAAGTTAAAATTTAAATAAAAATCATAGTCTATGAATTATACCTTCTAATATATGAGATATATTCATTAAATAGTTTATAATATTCCCTATATAAAATAGTTAAGGTCATGATATGAAAATTGTTGCTTTCAAAAAAATTATTCATCGAAACTATTGTATATGATAAAATGTTTACATTTATAAATAACCATAAAACAACTAAAATTAAGTTACTATTAAAAATAAGGTCTAAATCATGAATATAACCGGAATAATAAGGGATGCTTTGAAATATCCATTACAGGATTGGAAGAAAATTTTATTACTGGGAATCATACTACTCATTAGTAGTACATTGGTAGATCTAGCTATATTTGTTCAAAACAATATAATAATGGGTATTATTACCATTGTTGGTTTGTTACTGGTTTTATTTGTATATGGATATTCATTAAAAATTATAAATTCATCACTAGCTGGTAACACTGAACTTCCAGACATGAATAATTGGATTAATATGTTTATATCTGGTGTTAAAGTGCTTATAGTTGGAATTGTATATTTTATTCCAATTATTCTAGTTGTTGTATTTACTGCAATATTATCTCCCCAAACCATAACATCAATTTTTATAGGTCTTGGGTTAAATCCATTGGCTATTACAGGTTCATTTCTAGAAGCAATACTAATCCAAGGATTAGGAAATCTTGTTCCACTGTTATTTAATGTTACCAACACAACAATCACCGGTACAATCACACTTCTATATATGATCATAATTACACCAGTTCTGATGATTGCAATTGCAAACATGGGTAATAATAACCAAATGAAATCTGCCTTTAAAATCCGTATATTATTGGAAAAGATGGGATCAATAGGATGGAATCATCTTATAGAATGGTATATAATAACTGTAATACTCTATTTAATCATATTTGCAGCTGTTAATGTTCTCTATTTTGCTGTTGGACCCCTAATGATATTAATTTTGGTTCCATATTACTACATCTACCAATCAAGATCTATAGCATTAATTTATCAGATAAACAAGGAATCTAAAGCCCTAGATACAGCCACACATGAACATAAATCCAATATTAAAATGGCAAAAAATTCAGGGAAATAGGCCCTGAATATATTTTACTAGCAAAATTAATCTAATAAAGTGGGAGTAATCTTTTTTTTATCAAAATTCATTATCAGGAATCATATGATCTGGTTTTATTTTGTTTAATCTGGAAATATAAAAAATGAATGCTGATAAACTTAAATTTCTTTGAATCACAGAGGATTATAATCGAATATTTATGGAGTGATAATTATGAAACAAAATCCACATGTTAAACACCCTTATTCTATACTCAAACAATGTAGAGATGAACGTTCCAAGCTTATACGTTGGAACGATGCACTTCTTGAATGGATTGCAAATCATGTTTTAGGTTCAATATTATTTTTTGATATGGCAATAATAATCCCATTATTAGCTATACCGGCACCAGATTATATTAAAGCTATCGTAATAATATTGTCTAGTAATTGGATACAATTATGGGCTTTATTTGCACTACAACATACACAGAAGAAAGCCGATGAAGCACGCGAAGTTAAGGCAGATGCTGATCATGAAGCAATGACACATATAGCAAACCAGTTAGATAAATTAATGGAAACCAGATAGCTTAAACTCAATAAAAAACTATAAATAAATAGATAAGATATTTATTTAAAAAAAAATGAGATGATAAAATCTCCACGGTTTACAATCCAAATCTCAAAACGCATTCATGGTATTATACAGGCCCGAGTCCAACATCCGCAGACTATAAAATGATGAAAGAATATTTAGATCAACGCTATAAAAGAAAGAAGAAATTTAAAATCATAAAAGTTGAATCCCTAATAGAATAGGAATATTCACTATTTTTTTTATTAAGATATTATCTTATTATTAAGACATACTAACATCTAAAATAGATATATTCATTAATTGATATCTAAAGCCAATTAGTTATATAAAGAATATTGTTGTGGATTATTCGTGCAATTAATTAATTTGTATTAAATTAGGTAAACATATTGAAGGTGAAATTATGAAAATAATGATAATAACTAGTAGTCCTAATAAAGAAGGTTTAACTGAAAGCTGTGGTGAAGCTGCCAAAGAGGGAGTTAAAGAAGGAAATGGCGAGTTTTTGATGGTTCGTTTGAATGATAAAACAATTCTTAATTGTAATGCTTGTGATCAGGGATGGGGTACATGTCTACAGGAAAATCAATGTCAATTGGAGGATGATTTTGATGATATCCATAAGGCAATGGGTACAGTTGATGGTTACGTTGTCATAACACCAGTATATTGGGGAGACATGAGCGAATCTGCCAAAGCATTCTTTGATAGGTTACGTAGATGTGAATCAAGCTTTGATCCAAGTAATATTAATGACATACAAAATAAGCCTTTTATATGTGTGGCTGCTGCAGGCGGTAGCGGAAATGGAACACTTTCTTGCCTATCCAACATGGAAAGGCTATTTCTGCATTTGAACAAGATGAACTATAAAAATATTACAAATTTCGATTATATAGGGATCACCCAAAGAAACAAGAGTTATATGTTAGATGCGATACTTGCAAGTGCTAAAAAAATGATTCTAGGAGATTAACTTAAGTAAGTGGATCTTAGATTTGACTGGATATGTATTCCTAATGCTCTCAACTTGAATCTGTTCCTTAAATTGTTTAGATATTCCTATCTTACTTTTTTTAAATTAAAATGAATAACTAAGATTTAGTCATTAATATGCTGTAACTTCATTTTCCATAGATATTGGCAAAAGAAGTTAATTATTCACATTAATTTTGTTACTAATTATTATACTCGAATTTAAACCTCTTATTTTATATATAATACCTCCATATTCATTATCAATATTTTATGAAATATGTGGTCTGATGAGCGGATATATATGAAAAATGGTTGGAACAGAATTATCATAGTTTTAGGGTTAATATTTATTGTTTTAGGTATAATAACTGGTTATAACGATCTAATTTCAGGATATTCAACTTCAAATTATGGACTACAGGGAAATGGATTTGAATTGGTTATTGTTATAATAGGATTTTTCATGATTTACTATTCCAGGACAGAGTTTGAAATTACATAAAAATGAAGAAGAAAAATTCAACTATAGAGAAACGGATTCTGAGGATAATTGTTTGAAGTGCAAATGTTGCGATCCAAAATCTTTAACAAAATGTAAATTTTCCATATTGAAATTGATGAAAATCATGTTTGTGACCTGTTGGAACCTCAAATAGAAGAGGAAATGTTAAAGGATCAAAACAATATGATAAGCAATAACTGAATTTATTTTAGTAAATAAGTATCCAATAGATATAGAGTTTTCTTTATTATATGATATTGAACAACAATTTTAATCAAACATAAATGGTTATCAATTGCCATTAAAACTTTATTAAACTAATAAATACCACACTTTAAATGGATTATAAAATTATTAATAATGATTTATTTATCTTTATTAGGAAAAACAGAATGAGTATAATTGGAGATATATTCTCAATTGTTTATTTGGCATATATAACTATTTTAATCTTTCTTAATATTAAAGGAAAGGTAAAATTAATGTTACATCCTATCCTTGCCATTATGCAAGGTATTATGGTCACTTTTACGGTTAATTATTTGTTACTCGCATTTATTCAGGATATAACCGAAGTTAATATAATAAGTATAGGAATATTACTCGTGTTTTCCATATTTATTGGAGGATTTGTGGCAACCATCTTCTCAAAAGATAATAAAACATTATTTGGAATTGTAACCGGAATAATTTTTGCAGTATACATTTTAATTGTGGATTATAATGATTTTATGGCACAACATTACAATGAAATTAACAATAGGCCTCATAGTTTTATTAATTGTTAGCACGTTACCTGGAGGAATTGGAGGATTCATAGGACGAAAATTCAAAGAGTCCCTTATTAAAAGAACTGATTCAGACATTGACGTATATATTTACTGTATTGGTAAGTGTGATTTGTTGAACAATAGATATAATCAACTATTAAATGGTGAAAACATACATGTCAGAATTTATACATGATTGCGAAGATTTACTTGGTAAATTTAATGGTTTAAACGATTTGGGAGAATCGAACGAGATCAATAAATCAATCATGGTTGGCACAATTAAAAATATGATTGTACACGTTAAAAGAAACTATTAAGAAAGATGATATTAAATTTTAGTTAATATATCAATAATACAAACTCGCGAATGAGACTCAAAAGAAATTTGAAGTAATATCAACAGTAATAATCCAATAATACTGGTTATCCATAAATATAACAAATTTTTTTGAATTATTTCTATTATTTATCCTATGCTCTCATAATCTACTTTATCTTTAAGGTGCATAAGAATATCATGGTTTCAGTAGCATTTATAAATCCACTCTCAGATGAAGGAGAGATCATAGTTCGAGAGCTTGGAGATTTTGGAAGGGTATTATCTGATAATGATGACTTAATGCAGATTGTTACCGGAAGTAGATCACAGGAAATATCAGATGATTCTTTTATACCACGAAACTATATTGATCTGGCAATCAAAAGGATCGAATGGTTCGTTAAGAAAAAGAATGATAGAAACTTTGATAACAATCAATATGAATTTTTATTCAATACAGAAATCTTAAAATTTGATGTTATTGCATTCTACCTTTTATGTCAAGCAGTTGGAGTTAAATACGGACCAAATTCTAGGGAAAGTAGAGTAATGGTTGAATCTCAGGGTAAACTCATTGAATATCGTCTTGAAAAACTTCCAAAAAATATCCGGGAAGAACTTGTAACAAACATCCTTAACAGTTTAATAAGTTCTACACATATCAAATGGACTTTCTTTGAAGATCTAATAAGTACCAAGAAATTGAAGCTTCAAGACCTGATACTCGATCAAGGGGAAATAATACTTGACAAGGATGACTTCCTAGAAAGATTCAGTCATAAGATACACGGTAGAAAACCAGGAAAAATGTACGAAGCCCTCATAGGAGATCGTATCAAAGAATTAGTCATGATCAAGATGGTTATGCAGAATACTGAGAATTATATTTTAAAGGTTGGTGAAAAATCGGATAGGGAAATAGAACCAAATCCCATCCTCTTGGAACTTGCCGATAAAATCTCCGATGTACTTGCAACTTCTGTACGAAGTTATGGAATAGGCGGAAGTTATAGTGGAAGTGTTAAGGCCTCTGCATTAAATCCCAAAGCATTCCCTCCATGTGTAAAAAAAGTTATGGAAGGAATGAAATCAGGTGGACGTAACGATGCTATTATAATGTTTTTAACACCTTTCATCTCATATGCACGTTTATATCCCTCTGTTTTCAGTGAAAATATCACCAAACAGATATCCGATATTGATCCATCACTCTTAATTGTACAAAATGAAGTTCTTCCCCTAATATTTGGAGCAGCAGAAAGGTGTACACCACCACTATTTGAAGACCAACCCCAAGATAAGGTGAATTTAAATGCAAAACTTGGATTTGGTATGCATCAAAATCCTGATCTGAAAAATGAGGGAGAAACAATATGGTACACTCCAATGAGCTGTGAAAAAGTTAAAATACATCTTCCAAGTCTGTGTAAACCAGATGAAAACTGTAAAAAAATTGGCAATCCATTATCATATTACAATATGATGATATGGAAGGTTAAAAAAGAAGCTAAAACCGAATCTGCAACAGATAATACGGAATAAAACATTAATAAAAATTAAAGAGATGGTAAAAATCGAATATTTAACCCCTGCTAGTCCAGAAGAGCGAAAAAGGTATTATAGGGAAGAATGGGATATTAAACAGGTCCCGGATTTCATAGCTCATTCTATTCAGGAGCGAGAATTTGGTTTTGACCATGTTGGTAGGGGACCTAACGATAGATACAAAGTCTTTAGAACACCAGATTTACTAAAACGTTTTCTAAAAGTTAGAACACCATTTGCAGCATATTGTTCCGTTGCATTTTATGATAAACCACGAAGAAGAGATAAATGGACCAAAGCAGAACTTGTCTTCGATGTTGATGCTAAAGATATACCAATACGTACATGTGAATGTGAAAGTGTTTGTGAAATCTGCTTAAATGAAGCTAAAGAAATTGTTTGCGGGATCATAGACACATTAAAGGAAGATTTGGGATTAAACAATATTCATATAGTTTATTCGGGTAGAGGATACCATGCCAGGGTATTAGACGATGATGTCACACATATTAACAGCGATGTAAGATCCCAAATAGTAAAGTATCTTGTAGGTGCTGAAGTACCTGAAAACGAATACAGCCTAAACTATGAGAAGGTTTCTTATGAACACTTTGTTATCCCATTTGGATATCCTAATGTGTTTACTGAACGTGTTAAATATTCAATTCTTCACTTAAATGAACACTCCAATCTAGATGAGGTTAATAAAAAACTTCTTAAAGATGTACTAAAAAACAGACACCTAATCGAAGACAATAACTGGGGCCTGTTTAAAAACAAGATAGGTCCACTGCGTTACAAAAAGGTTGTAAATGGTATTGCATCAATGAACATGAGCCTTGTAGATGCTAAAGTATCAATAGACCTTAAAAGAATATTAAGACTTCCATCTTCACTGCATTCAATGGTAAGTATGAAGTGTACCGAAGTTAAAAATATTGAGACCTTCGACCCATTCAAGGAAGCAGTTCCCAAATTCGTGTACGAAAGAAAAGAATAACTATCCATTTATCATGAATATTGATATTTAACGAGATTAATTTGTATGTTATTGTTAGAGGTTAATGCATATGGACAATACAGTTAAAGCACTCCTGATTGTTGTTGTTTTATTTTTAATCATAAGATTTTTAACCAATACAACAAACAATACCTTGGTAAAGTATCCATCAATACTATCCCCACAGAATAACACAGACAATAACTCTGGTTTGATCAGTCCACACGAAGCAATTGCAATTGCAAATCAAAATGTACCCGCATTTGGACAAGTAAGATATGGTGTTGTATTAATCCAAAATGGTCAAAATCCATATTATATGGTAACCCTTTATGGGAATGATGCAAGCTTGAATAGTTATGGTCAAGTTATTGTTGTTTCTAAGGTTGATGCTAAAACTGGGCAGTTTCTAGGCTCCAAAGTATAAAATTAGCATATAAATCTTGAATTTCGATGATATTAGCATTTTAAAACTTCTATTTTTTCTGAATTATTCCTTTTTTAAATTTATAATATAATACTAATAAAGATTTATTTCAAAATAAATAATGTAGACATGATATGGGTATTTCTAATAGTTTGAAGTATTGTCAGAAGATTTTACAATAAGTCTTTTAGGGTCTTAGATTTTTTTCT
>PLXT01000110.1 GCA_003151535.1 Methanobacterium sp. | reverse complement strand
TAAAATTTCTTGCATTATATCAGAAATAGCATCTGAATCGAAACGTGCACTTATTATGGCATTTGCCCCCATTTCCCTTGCATGTTCAATACATCTTTCAAGTGCTTCATTTCTTGATTCTTGCATCATTTGGACGTATTCTTTTATTTCTCCCCCAAATACTGAACGTAACCCTGCACCTATCTGACCTCCAACACCTCTACTTCGTACGGTAAGTCCGTATACAAATCCTTTTGTTTCTAAAATCTCGTATCCAGGCACATAATTTGAACTCACAATTATAAATTCATCAACTGAAACCAACATAACACCTCCATATTAATACCCCTGCAGTATTCTATACTCATATACTTTTATTTGATGTTGATATATTTTCCTATCGATTAATTCCCATCTTATGATTAAATACTTACCCGATTGGGCTAATTAAGTAATATTGCAAATTTAAGTTGATCTTAATTTTAAAAACTAATTATTATATCTAATTAATGAATATTCAAAAAAATTTATATTGCGATTCACATAATCATATATTTACAATAGAACTATAAATGGAAGTTCTCCTATAAAATTAAACTCATTCCACTTCATTATATTATATAACGAGAACTGGAGCTGGTGAAAAGATGGATAAAAAAGTACTTATCGCTGATCAAATAAACGAAAAAGGAATAGATGAGCTCACTGATATTGCTGAAGTTGTTAGTAACTTTACAATATCAAAAGAAGAACTTTTAGACGTTATAAAAGATTTTGATGCTATAATTGTAAGGAGTCGAACTAAGGTTACCCGCGAAGTAATTGAAGCATCAAAAAAACTTAAGATAATTGCACGTGCTGGTGTGGGGGTTGACAATGTTGATGTTCAAGCAGCAACTGAACGTGGTGTGATGGTAATAAATGCCCCTGAATCAACTTCGATAACAGTTGCTGAGCATACTATGGGATTAATACTTGCACTTTCACGTAAGATAGCCATAGCAGACAGCTCAGTTAAACAGGGAAAATGGGAAAAGGGTAGATTCATGGGTATAGAGCTCAACGGCAAAACTCTTGGTGTGATTGGGATGGGAAGAATTGGAAGCCAAGTAGTAACGCGCTCAAAGGCATTTGGCATGGAAACATTCGTATATGATCCTTACATAACCGAAAAAACAGCTTTAGAATTAGGTGTAACTGTAGTAGACCTTGAAACTCTTATCAAAAAGTCTGATGTAATGACAATACATGTTCCACTAACAAATGAAACTAAACACTTGATATCAAAAGAACAGTTTGAAATGATGAAGGAGAATGCATTCATAGTAAACTGTGCCCGAGGAGGAATCATTAACGAAGATGATCTGTATGAAGCACTTTCAACAAATAAAATAAGGGGAGCAGGACTAGATGTGTTTGAGAATGAACCTCCAAAGGACAGCCCACTTTTAGGGCGTGAAAATGTTGTTTTAACCCCTCATATAGCTGCATCAACTTCTGAGGCACAAAGAGACGCAGCAATAATAGTTGCAAATGAAATAAAAAAGGTATTCAAAGGACAATCCCCTAGGAATGTTATTAACATGCCAGTACTCGATACTGAAACTTTAAGCACCATAAAACCATATTTTGAACTAATAGAAAAAATTGGAAAGTTCATGATACAAACAGCCAAGGGTAATATCAACGAAATAGATGTAACATACTGTGGAGAGCTTTCTGAATTTCCTAAACATGATATATTAACACGTATGATACTTCAGGAAGTTTTAAACCCAATACTCAACGAACCTGTAAACCTAGTGAATGCAACAAGTGTAGCTGAAAATAGGGGAATAATAGTAACAGAAGGAAAAAGATGTGATGCTAAGGGATTTAAAAGCCTTATAAAAGTTGAGATGAAGTCTGACAATAATGATGTGAGTTTAGAAGGTATATTCACCCAAAAACCAAAGATCGTCATGATAAATGGGTATAAAGTTGATGTTGAAACCGAAGGAACTATGCTCATATGCAAATACAAGGATAAACCAGGTACAATAGGAGCTGTAGGTACGAAAATTGGGGAACACAATATTAACATAGCTAAAATGCAAGTAGGTAGAAAAGAACTTGGTGGAGAGGCTGTTATGGTACTTAAAGTTGACCAACATGTTCCCGAAAGTCTTATATCTGATATTAAGAAGCTTGAAGATGTTCACGATGCTGTGTCAGTGAACCTTTAGGTTCTCTCTATTTTTTTTTTAATCTACATTAATTTAACCATACTATAATAAACTCAAATTTCTTCATACAATAGTATAATTAACTAATTCTCCAAAACTATCGTAACCACATATGCTATCATCGTTATATGGTTGTGAGATAATAATATGGAAATATCCTCTTTTTGCAAAGAACTGCAGATCTGCATCTGAAGGTTCAGCACTGTAACCTGGATGACTATGTACTGAACCAACTGCATCTGATAACATAGGCATCATAAAAATCTCCATTACTGCACCTGATTCAGAAGCAGCACCCGGTAAAAAGATAAGTCCTTCTATTTTTAAAATACTATCTTCAATTTTTCCTTGTAACATAGCACTGAATTCTAAGGGATAAGACTCTTTTGCAATGTCCTTTATTTCCTCAACTAATTCACGATCTATATGTATTTCATCAAATTTTTTCTTGCCTAGTCCGAACATGTTAGGAGTCCTTTTTTATTTGTAAATTTTAATAGTATAATATTATCATAGTTAAAGGAGTATTTTATTAAAAAATTCATTATCAAATAAAGGTAATTCCCAATCAGTATAAATTCTTGACCTGTTTGATGTCACATTTTCTTTGTTTATTGGGTTGTAACCGTCTATTGAGATTTCTTTTTTATATAATCCAATGCCTCTCCTCTGCCATTGGGGAACTTCTGACATATTTAACCCTCTCTCAAAAAGAATTTCATGTAGTTCACTACTTTTCTTTTTATTGAGAATTTCTACAGCACGAGATTTACCATATTCTCCACGGAGTTTCCAGTAGCTGTAACCATTTAAACAATTTCGCCATGCTTCGTTCTGTCTATTTTTGAAGTATTCAATAACTTCATGGTCTGATAAGGGTATGACTCTTGAATCGAATGAAATAGGCTTTAAATTGGAAGGATCAATATTAAAATAATTTAGATATTTTATTATATTTTTAGTAAATGAACCTGAAATGAAACTCGCAAAAACTGAATCTAATTTCTCTACACGACCATTAAATGGTATTTCTGATAGTAATACATTAATTTCGTCTGAAAATGTGAAAATTAACTTGGGACTGAATTCCACAAAAAAGTCTGAACACACATCTATCATCAAATTTGCAAAAAGTTCATCATAGGGTCTTTCAAGTTCGAGTATGTTAGATAAACCTGAAAAATTTCTACCATCTGCTCTTATAATAATTTTAGACCCGCATGGTACCTTTAAATTAGAAAATATCTCGCAATCTTTCATATTAAAACCATTTTAAAATCAAATTTTTTAAATATTAGAATAAATTATAGTATTCAGACTTAATAAATCAGAGTAAACTAAAATTAGAGGGTGAGGTCTGTTTTATATTTCCCAAAGCAGTGAATCTATTTAGGTTCCTATCCTTAAAGTTTCATTTAAACCATTTAATAGTTTAATAGCAGAATAAGCGGCCATAACACTTGTTTTGGGATTTATGGAACATCTGATATTCTGAGTAATAGTTGTAATTTCTCCAAAGTCTCCAACAATATGAACTTCGTGCATATTCCTATCCACAGAAGGATCTGCTATTATTTTAACATCAATTTCCCTTCCACACGCAAGACTAATGGCTGCTGCTACATTTATGTTCATGGGAAACTTCAAAACAGCATCTCCAGCTTTTCCTTCGTATAGTATTGTTTCCTCATCTGCGGAAACACCCAAAGATCGTGGAGGTTTACGAGTTACAAGTGTAGCACTTTCAATTTTACCAATTGAAGCAGCTTTAATACCATCAATTCCGACTATTGCGCCTGATGGGGCATATATTTTTGCATTGTTTTTAGAAGCTAGAGTTTTTAATTCTTCCCGGAGTTTTGGATCCATTAGAGCCCCAATGCTCATGATAATAATATCTACGCCATGTTCTAATACTCGGGGTACAGTTTCTGAAACTGCTTGCGGAGAAGCTGCCTCGATAACAAGGTCTACTTTTTCCAGCATATTCTCAATGTTTAGAACAACTGTGCCATCAACTTGTGAGGCCAAGTTTTCTGCCCGTTCCATATCCCTGTCATAAAAAAATGTTAGATCAACACCAAGCTTTCCTTCAACTGCAAAATTAGTTATTATATTAGCTATGGCGCCGCATCCAAGAATCCCAACGTTCATATTGTACTTCCTACATCTCTGGGTTAACAGGTGTTTGTACTATTTCTGGACTAATTAATAAAATATCTCCAACAGCTTGAACTCGTTCGTAGGGTATTTCTATACTTCCTTCCTCTTTAAGAGGACGAATTTCATCTCCCTCAGGAACTATTCGTATACTGGTTTTTATTACATCTTTTAATCCAACACTTTTTTTATCCGGTTTCATAGCTGTTGTCTTTAATAGGGACACTCTACCCTTTTTAATATTCAATACAACATCTTGAATTCTTCCAACGTACTTTCCGCGTGTTGTGTACACATCTAAATTGTACAGGCTTGATAAATCTACCATTACTACCACCTATTCTTTACTATGGCAAGTTCTTCCTAATTAAGATTGCCTTTTATCTTTCTAATCTCTCAATAAATTTTACAATCTAATATAAATTTAAATCCCTCTATATACTTAAACCTTACGACCAATGAGTCAATAAACAAATTTTCACTATTAGAATACAAAAAATCATAGTTATTTGAAAGGATTACATTACTAATTAGGAACAAATTACTACCTACTTTTCACAATTTCTATAGATTGCTAATAATTTGAAGTATATTGGATTGAGTTTAATATTTGTTGGAATCTTCCATATTTATTCTATTTGTACAAATCGGAAAGTATAAGTTTTTATAAAACTAATTGAAAATATCAAATAGAGATAATATTATATTAAATCTTGAATGTCCATTTTTACGTTAATTTATTCTGAATATTAAAATTAAATAATTTTATAAAATAAGTTATTTTCAATACACAATAAACTATATTATTATACCTAAGATCAGAGCATTAGAAATATGAATCAATAGAATTCTCCGGTATCCGAAAGATTTCAAATAAAGAAAATTTACCATTGTCATCCAGACAATTTTTAATGATAATGAGGTTCAAGATATTTTAATTTCATACAATATTATTAATAAATAAGGTGAGAAAATGTGGGATACAAGTAAAGATTATAGATTACGTGTTTTAGAGAAATCAGTTGATTTATTCATAAGAACAGCCCAAGGTGCAAATCTGAAGGGCATATGGAACAAACAAAAATGTTTACTTTCGGCAAGAGCTATGCTGCCTGTTATACAGGTGATGTATTTCTCCTATATGGAACCATCCGATCTTGCTGTTTCACCACAGATTGATGATCTCAAGGGAAGGGTAGATGATATAATCGAATCGTTAGGTGGAGATAGATGGCATCTTGAGTTTTTGAAACTGGTACATAAGGAAGAAAAAGAGAAACTTGTAGAATCTATTGCTAAGATGAAATTTGCACTTAATACCATTTCCACAGTTGATAAACGCCTTTTACTTGGACCAATAAACGATCCAGTTATAGGAATAGATATAAAGACAGGAGAAATTGTCAGTATTCAAAAGTTAGATAAACTGTTAGTGTGTAATGTAAACTTTGGAAAAAGTGCAATTACAGTTGTGACCAATAATTTAACTGTTAAAGAAGGCAATAGGGTCGCTGTAGCAATATTGCCTCCAACAGTGTTCATGGGAGTACCAAGTGAAGGGATGTTCCTTCGAGGTAGTGATGGTATTCTTAAAGATGTTGAAGGGGAGTTAGGAGAAATGCCCCATGGAATTCCACTTGACTCACTTAATGAAACCCGAAACTTGGTAGAAAACTTTTTAAAATAAATTATTTTTTTTATAATTAACTTTTTTTTAATATAGAAAGAAATTATAGTGAGATTCACCCCAATAGAAATATGGTCAAAATAGATTTTTATGGTGGAGTCGACGAAATAGGTGGAAATAAGATATTAATAGGCTCAAATTCTACTTCAGTTTTTTTAGACTTTGGTATGAGTTTTAATAAAGCAAATGATTATTTTTCAGAGTTTCTACAGCCTCGTAAGAGTAATGGTATAATGGATTTTATTGAGATGGGACTTCTTCCTAGAATAAAAGGAATTTACAGAGAGGATTATCTCCGTCACTCTGGATTCGATTCGCCAGAGAAGCCATCTATTAATGGAATACTCTTAAGTCATGCCCATATGGATCATTCTGCTTATATACATCACCTACGTAATGATATACCTCTTTACATGACAAAGGATTCACAACTTATTTTGAAGGTTTTAGAGGATACAAGTGCAGTTTCCTTTGGAGAAACTCTAGAGTACAAAAAAACCTTTCACTATACTGAAAAAAAGAATGCTGATGGTTATAAAAGACTCTCAGGTAAAGATGCTAGTATGGAAAGGGAGTTGCATATACTTGACCCGTATAAAAATTTTGAAATAGGTGATTTAACAATTAAAAGTGCTCCTGTCGATCATTCTCTGCCAGGAGCTTCGGCATTCCTTTTGGAAAATAAAGAAGAAACTGTTGTTTATACGGGGGATCTAAGATTTCATGGTAGAAAACCTGAGTTAACCAATAAATTTGTTAAAGAAGCAAAAAAAATGAACCCCCAAGTGTTGATCTCTGAAGGTACCAGGATAGATAATCCTAGCACAGAAACTGAGGAAGATATTGAAATTAATGCAAAAAATCTTATATCTGATTTTAAAGGACTAGTAATTGTAAATTTCCCTGTTAGAGATCTTGATCGTCTTCTAACCTTCTACAAAGTTGCCAAAGATACAGACAGAACTTTGGTGGTCAATTTGAAACAAGCTTACTTACTTAAACTTTTCAGTGGTAGGGATTATCCTGAACTGGAAGATGTAGAAGTTTACATTCCTAAGAGGGGATGGGGACTGATAGGGAATGATTCTTTTGTATGTTATGATGGAGAATGGTTGTGTAGTTCAGATATTGATCCCAATCATAAATCTTCGGACTATAAAAAGTGGGAGAAGGAATTCATTGAAAGCGGAAACTCTATCAACTATAAAGATATTCAAGAAGAACCCCAAAAATATATATTTCGATGTGACCTTTTTGAGCTCAAAGAATTAATTGATATAAAGCCTGTAAATTCAATTTATATTAAATCTGTTACCGAACCATTTGATGAAGAAATGGAATTTGACAACCGACGTGTTGAGAATTGGCTTGAACATTTTAATCTTCTTCCAGTACATAAAATGCATGTCTCGGGACATGCATCAGGACCCGAGTTATTAGATATGATAATGGAGATACAACCAGAAATACTTTATCCAGTACACACAATTTTCAAGGAACGTTTCAAAGTACTTGAAGAAGAGGGTATTAGAGTTATTTATCCAGAATTATCTAAGAATGTGTAAATAAAGATTCTTCAACCAAATACAATTAATTTAGTCTTGGTCATATCATCAACCGCATATTTGATTCCTTCTTTGCCCATTCCACTATTTTTAAATCCTCCAAATGGCATGTTGTCCGTTCTAAATGTTGGTTGTCTGTTGATAATTACGCTTCCTGCTTCAATAACTTTAGCTGCTTTGAGCGCAGTTTCGATACTCCCGGTAAAAACACCCGCTTGGAGTCCGTATTCAGTATTGTTTGCAACTTCAAAAGCTTCATCTACACTATTAACTCTTATTATAGGAGCTATAGGTCCAAATGTTTCATCACTAACAATTTTCATATTGGATTTGACATGGTCAATAATGGTTGGAGTGTAAAATGCATCAGATCGTTTTCCTCCCAATAAAAGCTCTGCACCATTCTTTAATGCATCATTAACTAACATTTCAACTTTTTTAGCTGCTTCTTCATCGATTAATGGACCAACATCAGTTTTGTTATTAGATGGATCTCCCATATTTAATTTAACAGTCTCAGAAACTAATTTACTTACAAATTCATTGGCTATGGCCTCATGGAGTACTATACGTTTTACAGCTATGCATACTTGACCTGCATTTAGGAAAGATCCTCTAACAGCAGCTTTAACAGCTTTATTAATGTTTGCATCATCAAGTACCACTAATGGATCGTTACCACCAAGTTCTAGAGTTATTTTTTTCATACTTGCCTTTTTAGAGATTGAAAGACCTGTTTCAATGCTTCCTGTAAATGATACTTTGCTTACAAGAGGGCTTGAAATCATTTCATCACCAATAATACTGCTATGACCTGTTACTCCATTTATTACTCCTGGAGGTAAATGTCTTGACATGATCTGAACTAGCTTCAGAGCAGCTAAAGGGGCTTTCATTGAGGGTTTAAGAACCACACAATTTTTTGCAGCTATTGCTGGTGCAATCTTGTGTATGGCGAGATTAATAGGAAAATTAAAAGGTGTTATTGCAGATATAACTCCTAATGGTACTTTAATTGTAAATCCCAAAGCGGTTCTGCCACCTATACACGCATCTAATGGTACAGTCTCACCATAAATTCTTTTAGATTCTTCTGCAGATAGTAGGATTGTTTCTACCGATCGTTTAATTTCATCAGTTGAATCGCTTATGGGTTTGCCTGTTTCTAGGGTTATTAGTTGGGCTAGTTTATTGGAATTTTTTAATACATCCTCGTATATATTATACAAGATTCGAGATACCTTACGGGAAGACATATCATTAATTACGGTTTTAGATTGACTTGCAGCATTTAAAGCTCTTTTTATATCTTCAAGACTCCCTGAAGGTACTGTGTCAACTATTTGATTGTTTGCGGGGTTTAAAATGTTGATCTTATCATTTTTATCTACTAATTCTCCGTTTATAACCATTTTCATTTTTGACACTCCCAAAATCGTTATTTTTAATATTTTTTAAAATATTTAGTCTTAAGAGAATTTCTATTAACTTAGTTTTTTTATTATTTTTATTATTTTTGTAGTGTTTGTATTTTTTTGTGAGGTTGTGGTTATTTTTTCTTTTTTTCTTTTTTTCTATTTATTTTTCTATTTTTCCTGTTTTTTTTGTTAGCGTTCGCTAGGTGGTGTTTTTTTGTTTGAGGGTGTTTAATTGCAT
>PLXT01000091.1 GCA_003151535.1 Methanobacterium sp. | reverse complement strand
CAAAAGACATAATCCCAAAACCACCTAAACCAACAATTCATTAATGGACTCGAAATCTTATATTAATAAGATTTTGGACTTATTTTTTTTAAATAGATTCTAATTGGATTTTATCTCATATACATTCTGATTTTCATAAAATTATCTGTAAATAAGGGAGTTAAAGCCATTGTACTACCATATTGACTTTAGATAACACATATTTCCGGTGAATTTTCGCAGTTGGTTCTCGCAAAAATAATAAAAAAAATAGTCAATAACTAAAAGTTAATTCGAGTTTACCATCCAGTATAGTCACTAGACTTTTTTCAGAGTCCATTTCTTTAGTTAGATCATTTATTAAATCAGTTGGAAGTTCAAATTTAGCTATATTATGTATTCTCACTTTAATCCATGAGTTTTGAGGGGATACGTCTTCACTGTGCATTGGTTGCATACCATATTTTTCAAAGATAGAATCAACTAACTTATGTACTTTATCTAATATTTCAAGATGTTTTTGAACTTCTGCTTTTTGTAATGCTTTATATTCCTTTAAATCGTTCTTAAACATCTAATCCCTCCAGATTTTTTAAAAATTATTGTTGAACAAATAAATATATTTTTTGACTACTTTTTATTCGAATTTTCTTCGTAGGTGTTTTTTAGAACATAGTAAGTTGAACGGCTACCTCCTTTTTTGTCCACGATATCACTATCCATCAAATATCTTAAATCTTTATAAGCTCCTTGACGTGAAATATTTAGAAGTTTTTGAACCTCAGAATTTGTAATACTCCCATTTAAATGTATATGTTCCAGTATTTTCCTATATTTATTTGATACCTTTACCTTTTGTTTTCCAAAGTTTTCAGGTGAAAATAGCAATATTTGATCCTTAATTTCAGTAATTGAAATCTTAAATCCCTTTAAAAAATAATCTAACCATTTAGTAAATTCTTGAGTTTCTGAATCAACCGAATTAAGAGCATCATAATATGATTGTCTATCGTTATCATAGTATTCATCGAGAGTAAAAAATCTATCAACATCAAATTTTTTAAGATAAAGAAAAAGAGCTGCCAAGGCCCGTCCGGTTCTTCCATTGCCATCTACAAAAGGATGTATCCTCATAAATTCATAATGGATAATTCCTGCAGCTATAACTGGATTTAATTTTACATTATGATTAATCCACTCAACGAAGTTTAGCATCTCCTTATGAATCAAATTCACATGGGGTGGTGTAAAAACTATTTCTCCTTTATTATTAACAACATGAACCGGTATGGTTCTGTACTGACCTTCAAGATATGTGTACTCTAGTGTGTAATGAGTTATATCTTCATGAAGTTGTAATATAGTTTTTTCAGTGATTTTTCCATTTTCAGAATATTTATCTAAGTTTTCAAGTACTTTTATATAATTTAAAACTTCCTGTTTAGCTTTTTTTTGGGCATTTATTTCGATGCCTTTAGTAAGTTTATCAATTTGGTTTAATGTAAGAGGATTTCCTTCAATTGCTGTTGAATGATGAACAGATTTTAGTAATGCATCTCTCTTTAAAGAAATTTCCATCTCCACAACCAGGGGTTCGTTAACTATAAAATCTTTTATAGAATGAATTTCCAACAAATTATTGACCATACTATCCGTGTAACTAAAATTTGGCCTAAACATTTTTTCCTCGCATCTACAACTATCCTTTGTACCTCATAAAATATATATTTGACTATTTTTTGACTACTAATATAATGATCTAAATGTAGAGAATTTCTATAAACCTCTAAANNAAATGAGGTTAATAGAAATTCTCTGTAGTATGTTAAAACTAGTTGTGAAATGTAGTAAGTAGAGCAGGCAATAAAGCGTGATTCTTTATTAAACTTTTTAAATACTAAAAACAAAAAAAAGGAGTTTATTTTTTAATTTAAATATTAATTTAGTAAATATTTGAATCGATTTCATTTCAAAATTAATCATAATACATATCAAAACATTTTAAAAACTAAAGATTTGTTGCTTCGTGGAAGATACTATCAATTATGGTGTTAATATCCTCATTTAATAGGGATAGGTAGGTATATCCATTATTTATTAAAGATAAGGCAGGATTGTTAAGTCCATCCTTTTCTAATAACTTTCTAGGATATATAACCCCATTCAGATCTTCAGATCTTGGTTCAAAGATTCCATTGTTATTTGTGTCATTAAAATTAGGGAATCCTCCAGGGGTGCCGTAGAGAGGTGTGAAATTATCATCTTGAGCTCTTGGTAAAAATTGTATATCATCTAATGTTATTGGTGTATCGATCCATATAGAAAATACAGTTCTGTTACCTTTATAATATTTGTAATACGATTGATTCATCTCCCAAATTGTACCCGCACAAAAACCACCGTATATATCAACTATTAAAGCGTTTTGTGGTATGGTTATATTTTGAAGTATGCTGTAATGTTCATTTGGACCTAAACCATAATTTACTGCAAATAATCCTAATTGTTGTAAAGCAGTTACTATGTTGTTAATTCTAGTATTATCCTCTAATGTATTGTTAATGTTATCACTCGTAATATACACAGGTCTGTAATCAGTGGGATTGATTATATTGTAAATTAAGTTTCAAAGTCATATTCACAATAACTCCTAGAACGGCTAACCCAATTACACCTCCAATAAATCTGAAATACATTGTGGATGATGTTACCACACCTAAATCTCGTTTAGTCACTGCATTTTGAGCGGCTACTGTGAATATAGGTATTCCAATACTTGCACCTATTCCTGCGATAGCTTCATAAATAATTAATTCTAAAAGTAATGTTTGAGTTAAATGTTGAAAGTAAGAACATACCCACGATACCAATTGCAAAGAAGAATTAATAGAATAAAAATAATAATTTTAGTTATATAGTTATGTCAAATTGGTATAAAATATAGTTATTAAACTGAAGATACAGAGTATAATTTCATTAAAATGTAGTAAAATTATTATAAAAATTATGTACAATTTTTAAGTATCATATGTAAATAGGAATATACATAACGAAAAATATAATATTTCCCTAATTAGTAATACTATACTTAAATTTAGTGAAAAACCAATTATATACGCTGTAAAACCAAAAATCTATAATAAAATACTCAACAATATGAAAACCCAAATATAGGGTAGGTTTTACGTGGAATCCAATAGTTTTAGACGATTTATGTTAAGCATGAAATGTGGATTACTTATCCTTAAAATTTGCAGGGATATGAAATGTATAAAAATTGTGTAATTAATGTTAATTATATACAAAAAATAGAAATTTTAGGTTAGGATCTTAAGATTTTCGTTTAAACTTTTAAGGAGTTTAATTACAGAATAAGCAGCTAAAATACTTGTTTTCGGATTGGTGGTACATCTAATATTTTGGGTGGTAGTTTTAAGCTCTCCAAAATCACCCACTACATGAACCTCATGGCAGTTGCGGTCCACAGCAGGGTCAGCTATGATTTTTACATCCACTTCCTTACCGCAGGCAATAGTTAAAGCAGCAGCCACATTAATGTTTACTGGAAATTTACGCACCGCATCTCTTGCTTTGCCTTCGTATAATATTGTTTCCTTATCTGTTGAGATTCCTAGAGATTTAGGAGGCTTTCGTGTGACCAGACTTACTTCACTGATCTTACCGATAGAAGCGGCTTTGATCCCATCTAAACCTACAACGGCTCCAGAAGGTGCGTATATCTTTGAGTTATTTTGTTTGGCTATCTCATCTAGATGATTTCTAAGAGCAGGGTCCATCAATGCCCCCAAACTCATGATAATCACATCTTTTCCTCTTTCGAGAATGTGTGGAACGACCTCCATCACAGCTTGGGGAGATGCACTTTCAATCACCAGATCAACCTGATCCAACATATCGTTTATATTGAGTACTACTATTCCATCTACTTGAGATGCCAGGTTTTCTGCTCTTTCCATATCGCGGTCATAAAAAAATTTTAGATCAACACCCAGCTTTCCCTCCGCTGCAAAATTAGTGATTATGTTTGCTATAGCACCACATCCTAATATTCCAACCATCACGTTAACACCTCTAATTGAGATTCCTATAAATGATTATAGGGGAAAGTGTATCTATTATAAATCCAGATGTTCTTTAAAATTTCTTTTTTCGATATGTAATTCACATTCTTGGCACTAATTCCTGTTTATTCATATGGACGTTCATTAGATAATTCTAACATTCTTTTAATCGCCCCTTTTGCTATATTTTCATAAAATTGAGCAACGAATTCTTTGTTTATAAANNGTATTTTTAGTATAATTTGCATTCGGGGTCTATTCCTGTTATTCTTATTCCGGCGTCTTTGCAGGTTTTTTTGATGTTTAGTCCGATAAGTAAGGGTGTGATTTTTTCGATGATTTGAGCTCTTTCTAGTGGTCCACAGTCTACGACTTGTACTCCGGGTATTTTTTCGATTAGTTTTGCGGCTGTTTTTTTGGATTCAAGGTCATCACCTGACATTAGACAGTCGCAGTCTATGGGTTTTGGGAAGTTCATTAGGGCTCCGGAACTGATGTTGTTGAATGCGCATATTACGTTGGCTTCGGGTAGGATCTTTTGTGCTCTTTCAGAAGCTGCTCCTTCGGCTAGGTAGATGCATCGGGTGGGTGATCCGCCAATGGCTGATTCAAGTGGCCCGGTTGCATCTATTAATACTTTTCCGGCTGCACCATCTTTTATAGACAAGAGTGTTGCTCTTTGAGCTGCTAGGGGTACAGTTAAGATTAGTATGTCGGCTTCTTTTGCGCCATCAGCATTTTCAGCTGCTTTGAGATTGGGAATTTTATCCATATCTAAAAGTTCTTTAACTTTTTCTACGGCTTTTTCAGCTTTTTCAATTGCTCTTGATCCTATTATAACGTCTTCTCCGGTTTGTACGAAGCGTATGGCAATTCCTAAACCCTGTCCACCAGTTCCACCAATTATTGCTATTTTCATTTTTTATCATAACTCCATTTTAAAAATTTCTTAAAAAAAAAAGAATAGGATTCTTAATATTTATTCGTCTAAAAGGACGACTGGTTTGATTAAGTCTCTTGGTTTCTCTTTCATGAGGAGGAGTGCTTCTTCTAATTTGTCAAAGCCTTTGTAGACATGAGTGGCCATGAGTGATGGATCCATACGTCCGTAGCTTATAATATCTGCTAGTCTTTCCATTCTAACTCTTCCACCAGGGCAGAGACCGGTGACTATATTTTTATCGGCCATACCGAATCCCCAATTTACACGACAAAGTGGTATGGTATCTTTTTCACCTATTCCTTTACCATAGTAGTTGTTGTTAGAAATTTTTGATCCTGCTTTAGCCATTTTTAATGCGTCTATTAGAATATCAGGACCGCCACCAGATACGATTACAGCGTCAACACCTGCTCCATCTGTTGCTTCAAGGATTTGGTCTGCGGTGTCTCCTTCTTTGTAGCTGATTATATCTGTAGCACCGTATTCTTTTGCTACTTCAATAGCTTTAGGTCTGGTACCAACTGCAAATATTCTTCCAGCACCTTTTAGTTTTGCGCCGGCTACACCGCAAAGTCCAACTGGTCCAATACCTAGAACTGCTACAGTGGCTCCTATTTCAATTTCGGCGTTTTCGGCACCCATAAATCCAGTGCTCATCATATCAGTAATCATAACTGCTGATTCCAGTGACATTCCTTCGGGTAGATGTGCTAGGTTGTTATCTGCTAGGTTAACATGGAAGTATTCGCCGAATACGCCATCTTTAAAGTTAGAGAATTTCCAACCACCTAAAGCTCCACCACTTTGTGAAGGAAAACCACGTTCAACGGCTTCTGAATCCCAGTCAGGAGTTATTGCTGGTACAATTACCCTGTCGCCTGGTTTGAAATCTTTAACTTCGTTTCCTACTTCGTCTACTACTCCTAGAGCTTCATGTCCTAGAATCATGTTATGTCTGTCACCTATTGCTCCTTCCCAGACAGTGTGTATATCAGAAGTACATGGTGCTAGAGCTAATGGTTTAACGATAGCATCTCTTGGGCCGCATTTTGGTTTATCTTTTTCTATCCATCCTATTTCTCCAATTTTTAACATTGCTAGTCCTTTCATTTTTTTTCACCTCAGTGTATTATTCAAATCTAATTAGTAGTTATGGAATAGATCCTATATAAACATACCGAATGTTCTGTATGCCTGATTAATTAGTACATATTAAATTATTTAGGTGATGGGATGTTCAGGTTGGTAGAACACTATTCCCATAGATTTCGTTTATAACCTCTGCCATTCCCAAGTAGAATGCTAGTAATCCGACAACTATTCCCACATAACCACCAATTATGCTTATGGTGCTGTTTCCGGTTAATGCGCCTAATCCTAATACGAAGAACAGTAACGTTAATGCAGAGAATAGTATCTGGAATCCACGACTTATTTTAATTGTTGCTACAAACATTCCAGCAGTCCAAACACCCCACAAGAATAAATATGCTGCGAGTGATGCTGGATTAGGTGCAGATGCTAGATTTAATTTGGGTAAAATTAGTAGTATTGCAAAGGAGTACCAGAAAGATCCAAATGCACCAAATGCAAGTGTGGCGAAAGTATTTCCATTCTTATATTCCATTGCACCAACAATTAAGTCTATAGTTCCACCAAATGCCAGTACCATGGCTAATATCACACTGCTTAACTCATAATAGCCGGCATAAGAAATACTTAATAGAATTAAGGTCATTCCAGTAGCAACCAGTCCTAAAGGGGCTGGATTTGCAGGGTTATGTTTTAATAGCTTCTGGCCATCTATAGTTATGGTGGCAGTTTCTTCTTCACCCATTTCTATCACCAATCCCTACTAATCTCAATACTAGTCCTTTCATTTTTTTTCACCTCATTGATTTCTGCAAGTTGATAGTAGTTATGGGATAGACCTAATATAAACATACTGAATAGTCTGTTTGTAATGATTAATAGTAAATATTAATAGAGACCGTTCTTTTTGTAATTGGGCTAAAGAAAAACTTTTAATAAATTTAAGTAGTTTATGAACATTTATCCAACAAATTATTTCTTGTTCACGAATATAATAACTTTTAAGTCTCAAAAATATAATTAAAAGTTTTTAAAAGAGTATTAATATGTTTTGCCCAGAATCAATATTAAATATAGAGTATAAAAGCAATTCAATAAACCATGACTTAATTTTATTCGATTAGGATATCTTTATTAATTTGATTGTCCCTAAATGATCTATTAACACTTACAAAACGGCTATTATTAAAAATTATAAAAGAGATGTGTAAATTGGATACGAAATCTAGAATTATGGAAGAATCATTTAAATTATTTCTAAAAAAAGGATTTGTTGATGTTTCATTGAATGAAATTAGAAAAGCATCAAACATTACTACTGGTGGATTTTATTATCACTTTGACAGTAAAGATGCTCTCCTGGTTGCAGTGATTGAAAAATATATATTTAACTATTTTAATTCAACCATACGACAAATTAGAGATTTTGAAGGCACACCTAAAGAAAAACTAAAAACAGTGATATTATCAATCGTAGGGGAAACACAATTATCTGAAAGCTCTGAAAAAATAGATTATAGGACATTACACCTACTATTAATGGAAGGTGTTCAAAAATATGAAATAGTAAGTAAACATTACACAGAATTTTATTATAATCTGTTAAACTTCATTAAAGATGTACTCGATGAAGGTGCAGCCCAGGATATTATCAGACGGGATATTGACTCCACCGAACTTGCAACATTTATTCAAACTTCTATGGTCGGAACAGTCTTAATGTGGATAGCATTGCCTGAAATGCCCATAGAAAACAGAATGAATTCTAATATAGATCATTTATGGAATTATATTACAAAATAAACTTTAACATTAAAATAAATATACAGTTAACTTCTTATGTTCCTCTAGTTTATATTAGTGTTTTTTTCAAATATAACATGAAAATATGGCATAAATTACATTCGAAAACATCATTTATGGTTTTGTAAATTTATTAATTACAAACAGAATAGTCGGTATGTTTATATAATATATATTACATATATCATCTTATGCATTTGATTATCCCTAAAAGTCTGTAATAATACTAATAATTGGATAGTTGGATCAAAAATTATAAAGAGATGTGTAAATTGGATACAAAATCTAGAATTATGGAAGAATCATTTAAATTATTTCTAAAAAAAGGATTTGTTGATGTTTCATTGAATGAAATTAGA
>PLXT01000070.1 GCA_003151535.1 Methanobacterium sp. | reverse complement strand
GGAGGGATAAAAACTGAAACTAAGTTTTAAGAATTTAGGGATTCCGTTGGCCATTATAGCGTTTATATTGGTTATGTTGGTTCCGACACCTGGTTTGTCTTATTCTGGTCATGCTGCGATTGCTCTTTTGATTTTTGCAATTATTATGTGGGCTAGTGAGGCGCAGGTTCTTGCTGTTACTTCGTTGATGCTGATGTTTTTACAGCCTCTATTGCATATTCAAACTTTTTCTCAGGCTGCGATTGGTTTTGCTAATCCTATCATCTTTTTGATGATTGGTGGATTTATTTTGGCTGTTGCTATTGGTAAAAGTGGGCTTGCAAAACGTTTCACTTACTGGATGTTGTCTAAGGTTGGTACAAGTCCTAGTATGAGTATTTTTGCTGCTGTTTTCTCGACTGGTCTTCTTTCGGCTTGGATTGAGAATGTTGTTGCTTTTGCAATGTTGCTTCCAATTATTAAGACGATTGTACCTTTATTCGGGGTAAATGATCCTGAGAAGGGTAATAGTAATTTTGCTAAGGCAATGGTTTTGGGTGCTTCTTACGGTTCTTTAGCTGGTGGGTTTGGTACTGAGATTGGTACTGCACCGAACTTAATGGCTGCTGCTTATACTCATTTACCATTCGTTAACTGGATGGTTTTTGGATTTCCGCTCGCTATTATCATGTTGTTTGTAACATGGAAATTGTTAGGTTGGGTTTTCCCACCTGAAGTTGAAGGTGTTGTAGGTGGTAAAGAGACTTTAACCAATGCTATGAATGTAATGGGTTCTATTACTAGGACTGAGAAGATTACTGCTGCTATTTTGTTCTTTACTATAGCTTTGTGGGTTACAACTGGTATTACTGGTCTTGACAGTTATTCTGTTGCTTTGATTGGTGCTTCGTTGTACTTTGTTTCTGGTGTTATAGATTGGAAGGATGCCCAGGAAGGTGTGGATTGGGGATTAATTATCTTCTTTGGAGGAGCATTATCTCTTGGAGCTGCACTTTTAAATACAGGTGCCGCATCGTATATTATAACCCATCTAATAGGTGGTTTAGGACCTAATGTTTCAACAGTTAGTATAATGCTCTTGTTAATGGTTGTTGCGGTGATTTTCACTCAGGTTATGTCCAACATTGCTCTTGCAGCAATTTTGGTGCCACTTGCAGTGACTTTAGCTGCTGCTCAAGGCCAGCCTATTGGTATTTATGCTGCACCTGTTGCTATTTCATGTTCGCTTTCGTTCATGTTCCCAATGGCAGATCCAACAGTTGCAATGGCATATGGAACTGGTTACGTAAATATCAAAGAGATATTAAAAGCAGGAATACCAATGGTTGTAATTGGAATAATCATAACCATAATAGTAATGCTAACAATAGCCAAACCATTCCTAGGATAAGTCTATATTGGAAATTGATTGCAGACAATTTCTGCAATTATATTTTTTTTTGAATTATATTCAGACAATCGATTTTTTTTAAAATTTAAGAATTATTTTACCCTAATTCTCGGGTTATTTCACAATAAATTTATATCAAATTAACAGAATTAATCTTAGGAAACTTTTATTTAAAAAAATTTATAATTAATTTAGGGAGGTATTTTCATGTCACGGTTTGGTAAGTTACTGAGCAGGGACCCAAAGCCTATATTTGCTAAAAGCCACTACATTTATACAGAAGATATTAAATCAACACCTTTTATGAAGAAAACTGTAGGTTCTGGTCTTTCAATGGAGGCAGATACATATTACGTTGTAGCATCTGTTGAACTTGGAAATACCACTACAAAATGCATATTAACAGCCACCAACCTCACTACCTGCCGTACTTACCTACTCGACAAAACAGTTAAGATGACTCGTGATATTAGAGCTCCAAAAAAAGGGGAAAAAGTTTTTGGAGAAACTGTATGGGAAGTGGAACTAACCAAGGAATCAGTTTCAGAAATGGTTAAAGAAACAATTTTAGAATCACTTAAAAAAGCACATGTGGATATAAAAGAAGATCTGGATTTTGTTGTCAGATCCACTGGAGTGACAGCGGGATTTGCAGCCCCTGAAGAGGTTGGTGATCTCATTATAGCACTTGCAAAGGGATGTCTTGAAGCTGGAATACCTCCTAGAAAGATGTCTCCTGCAATGGGTAAAGATAATTTTCCTCCACGTCTCCAAGGATTCACCCTTCTTGACAAAGTAATGTTTGATGGGGCAGTTGTTAGTGTTCTTCCACCAACTGGAAGGGTTGTTGTTGCAAATGAAATGGAGGGAGAATTGGTAACTGCCGGAATTAAGGTCGCTTCCATGTGGACCAAGGCCGATTTTAGAAATCCTTGTGTATCATTAGATTTTGGAACAACCCTTGCAGGTCGTATAACTAACAACGATAAACCCTACGCCCGAACAGTTGGAAATTTCTGCGGATTAGCAGGAGCCATTTCAGATTCAATAATAAGAGGTACAGAAATGGTAGATAAAAGGGGTGGAGCTGCTCTCGACCTTTACAAAAAAGGAATTATTAAGGGTGCTGACTGGAAGGTCGCCAAAGAATATGCTGATCAAGCTCATGAACATGTTGACATCAGAAAAGTTCCAGAAAATAGAGAAAGATTTGGTACAGTACCAGTCGATCCAAAGGCTGCATATGATGCTGGTACAACCCTTATAGGCTGTGATGTAGGTAAAAATGGAGATGAAATACCAGAACTAGTGAAACTCGGGCATGAAATATATGGGAATGCTGGAATACACACTCTTTTTGCTACTCTGGACCATATAAGTGCTACTATTGTTAAAAGATTAATAGAAGAAGCATTCGATGAAGGAGTTATTGTTGAAGGATCGATGTTGGGTGTCACGGGCAGGGCAGGAATAACAGGTAAAAAACCAGAATTAATATTGGAATATTCTGGAAAATATTTCAAAGAAACCCTTTTCGTATCAGACGCCCTTGCAATGGGTGCGGCAATGATGGCAAGATGTATGAACTCCCTCGGAACCCCAAAAAATCCTGTTGGTGGTTGTCAAGGAGGACCATGTATATTAGGGCCAAGAAGAAAGTTACAAAACAAGAAATAGAATGAAATTTTTCATTATATTAATGGGAGTATTTTAAAATGGTAACAGCACTTATAATGGCTGGTGGGAAGGGAGTTCGTATGGAAAGTGAAACTGAAAAACCACTCATTGAATTGCTTGGTATCCCTATGATACAGCATGTTATAAATGCACTTACAACTTCAAAAGGAATCTCAGATATAACAGTTGCAACAAGTCCAAACACACCTAAAACATCCTCATATGTGCAAAAACAGGGTATTCAAACCTTTCAAACTACAGGAAATGGTTATGTGGAAGACCTGCAATATTATATTACAGAAAATTTTTCAAACAATTCCGATCAAATTATATTGACAATAACTTCAGATATGCCGTTAATAAAGAATGAAACTATTGATCATGTACTCAACGAATATAATGGGTGCAATAAGCCAGCGATGTGTATTGCAGTTCCTGTTGATATATTTCGAGAGTATGGTTTGAAGCCCAGTATTGTACTTGGAGATGTGGTTCCGTCGGGATTAAATATATTAAGAAGTAACAACAAGCAACAAGATGAGGAAGTTCTAAAGTTAGGGAAAATTGAACTGGCAGTAAATATTAATAGCTGTGAGGACATAGTACTTTTAGAGAAAGTTTTGAGTAACAGTGGCTTAAAAATTTAGGTGATATCAATGGTTGTTGAAGAGAGAAAACTTATTAAAGGGGAAGAAAAGGTCTGGAGTGAGATCAAGGGATACCAAGTTGCTACTAACAACGCACGTATACTCGGAGAACTCGAAGAGTTAGTAATTAATGGCAAAACAGGAAAGATAACAGATGTGGTTATAAAGATTGAAAAAGGCAGAAATGTTCATATTAAGGGCGCCAAGAAAAAGGGAGACAACTTACTTGTCCCGTTCGGTAGTGTTGAGAAAGTGGGCGAATTCATAATTATATCTGAATAAACCCACTAATTTTTCATTAATTAGATCAAATAATTAATAAATTCCATATAAATCAAATTATAATCTTTTTATAACTATCTAATAATTTTGATTAAAATATTTTTCAATTATCAAAAAAAAATATATTAAGAGAATTTTATTAAATACACTCTATCTAAATGTTAATGTTTTTTTGATAAGATATTACATTCCTTGAATACTCTGATCGATCATTTTTTTAGTTTCAGCAGCTAACTCTGGTGGTAATCCTGCTATATCCATGCTTAAGAATCCTTTTACTATCATCGAAGCAGCTTCGTCCTCTGTAAGGCCTCTCGACATTAGGTAGAGTACTTCTTCTTCGGCAATTTTACCAACAGCTGCTTCGTGTGAAAGTTCAAGATCGGTTGAACTTCCCTCAAGCTCGGGAACCGAATAGATCAATGAATCATCTGATAAAACCAATCCCATACACTCAAGATGACCCCTCACATCTGGAGATTTCCCAGCTAAATGGCCCCTTGTATATATTTGGGACTCATCCTTGGATACAGCTCGTGTTATCATTTCAGCACTAGAGTTTTTCCCTGTGAGTATGGCTCTTGAACCAGCATCTAAAATAGAATCCTTCTGACCTCCCAATATTGACTGGAAAACTACTTTTGAATTTTCCCCCTGACAGTATGCTGTTGGATATGTCTGTATTGTATTCACTGGACTAGTTAGTATGTAATTACTGATATACGTTGTGTCATCGTTTAGTATTACACCAGTTCTTGGTCTAACTTCAACCTGCTCGGCCCAATTGTGCACCATTGTGAAGGTTATCTTGGCACCCTTTTTTAGATAAAATTCAGAAACACCAACATGCATTGCAGACTGTACATCATCACCAGTTGAACAACCAGTTATAATATGTAATTCAGAATTTTCCTCTGCAATTATTATGTTATGGGCTGTTTGGGCAACTTTTTCATCGCCTATGAACATACAAGCCTGTATAGGAAATACTTCCTTGGTGTTGGGAAGCGATCTTATGAAATATCCTCCTGGTTCTCCAAGAGCAGTTTTTGCTGTATATTTATCAGTATCTACTGGTACAGCATTCCACATGTAATCTTTAACCCAGTCATATTTTTTTATGGCTTGTTGAAGACCCATTAATTCTATTGCTTCTGATTTGCAATTACTACATACTTTTGACTGATCAATTTGCAAAAATGAACCTGCTCTACCAGTTTCCGAAGCATCTACACCAACTTTGAGTAGAGATTTCTTATTTTTATCTGAGAGGTCTTTTAATGATTCAATCTCTTCATGTTCTCCTGCTTCTTCCCCTTCAAAATTTTCGAAGTCAATGTCTTCTCCTAAGGCTGCTTTTTTCTTTTTAGCTTTTTCAGCACGTTCTAATGTATTCCGCAACATTGCACACACCCTTTAAATCCTTCTTTTCTTATATCTTCTAATATTTCAGTAGGATCTCCTGAACAAGCTATTTTTCCATCCATGAGAACGTGTGCAGTATTTGCACCTACAAAATTTAGGATATATCCCAGATGGGTAATGAGTAAACCTGATTTTTCACGGAGTCCTGGTTTCTTATCCTTGTCCAATAACACATTTATCTCCTCTGCCAAGAGTTCAACATTTTCGATATCGACACCCGAATCAGGTTCATCGAACATTATGAAATCTGGTTTTTGTGCTAAAAGCTGCAAAATCTCTGATCGTTTAACTTCTCCTCCTGAAAATCCTAGGTTCACATCCCTTTCAAGAAACTGGTCACTGAATTTCAATTTATCAGCCAATGCAACTGTTTCGGGAGAAAGCTCTTCTGAAACAGGTTTGGTGCCATTCTTACTACTTTCAATATTCAGCAGATCTTTAAGTTTAACACCCCTTATTGCAGGTGGGTTTTGGAAACTTACACCTAAACCTAATTGAACCCGTTCTGTGGTCGTCATATTGGTGATATCTTCACCTTTAAATAATATTTCCCCTCTAATCACTTTATACTTAGGAAAACCAAGCATTGACATAAAAAGTGTACTTTTTCCACTTCCATTTGGTCCCAGGAGGACATGTGTTTCGCCTTTGTCTATATATAAATCTATATCGCTCAATATTTCTTTTCCACTGACTTCAACAGCCAGATCTGTTATTTCAAGCAGCAGTCTAACCACCAACTTTTTAGGTTTAATTTTTTTTACTCAAACACCCTTTCTGTATTTTATTTTATTTAACGATGTTTAATTGCTCATTAAATTAACATTGTTAACTTTTAATGAATTATTAATTTATTTGTGGATATCAAATTTGGATGGTATTATTTATATACATCAAAGACTGGAATAAAAAAATCTAATACACCATAATAATGTTTTAAAATTTTTATTAACCCTTAATTCATATTTAAAATCATTTTAATCTTGTATATGACTTTAAAAATGTCTTTTAAGTTTTAATACGGTGAATATTTGGCCTTTGATCATCGAAGTAATAAAAACAAGATGATTCATATTCTAATATATATGCTTTTCGGAATTGTTCTTTGAGTAACCTTTATAATAACTATTTTGCTATCCTATAATGTACATTAATAAAGTTCACCGGAATAATGGTGAAGTTTGATGTTACATTGATAAATCAGGAGGAAACTCTATGGCTGAGGATGATGTGAAGATCGTTATGTTTTGTTGTAACTGGTGCTCCTACGGTGGAGCAGACACCGCTGGTACTGCAAGGATGCAATATCCTCCAAACGTACGTGTAATAAGAGTTATGTGCTCTGGACGTATAGAACCACAGTTTGTTTTTAAAGCATTCCGTGAGGGAGCAGATGGTGTAATAGTAGCAGGATGTCACCACGGTGACTGTCACTATGACGCAGGCAACTATAAACTAGATAGAAGAATGAGATTAATTTATAAATTAGCAGATGACCTTGGTATTGGAAGGGAAAGAATTTACCACGACTGGATATCTGCATCTGAAGGAGAAAAATTCGCGAATACCGTTGATATGATGGTAACCCGTATAAAAGGACTGGGTAAGTCCCCACTCAAGGAACAACTATCAGTTGAAGCATAAGCGGAGGAGTGAAATAATATGGCAGAAAAAGCTAAGATAGGGACCATGTGGTTATGTGGATGTTCTGGTTGTCACCTGTCCATTGCAGATATACATGAAGCAATAATAGATGTGATGGGACTTGCAGACTTCGAATTCAGCCCGGTTCTCATGGACGTTAAGTACGATGAAGTTCCAGATGATCTGGACGTTATTATAATAGAAGGTGGAATTCGTAACGAAGAAAACCGTGAACTTGCCGAAATGCTAAGGAAAAAAGCAAAAATCGTCATAGCATATGGTGTTTGCGCTGTATACGGAGGAATACCTGGACTCGGAAACCTGCACACAGTTGAAGAGCTTACAGAAGAAGCTTACCAAAACTCAGCAAGTACCTACAATGAAGAGGGTATAATACCAAACGAAGATGTACCACACCTTGAAAGCAGGGTAAGGCCCCTTTCAGAAGCAATAGATGTGGATATTTCCCTACCTGGTTGCCCAACAAGATCTGATGTTCTTGCAGAAGTACTTGTGGGACTTTTAACAGGTGAACCAGCAACTTTACCAACAACTAACCTATGTGAAGTATGTCCAAGAGAAAAACCACCAGAAGGAATGGCTATGGACAAAATCATAAGGCAGTTCGAACTTGGAAGACCAGAAGAAGAAATGTGCCTAGTACCACAGGGACTTGTTTGTATGGGTCCATCAACAATATCAATCTGTGGAGCAGAATGTCCTTCAATAGGCATACAGTGCAGAGGATGTTACGGACCAACAGCAAAAGTAACTGACCAGGGCGCAAAAATGATCAGTGCAATAGGATCAGACTTCGGTGTTGAACACGATAAAACTGTTGATCCAGAAGAAGTTGCTGACCAGTTAGATGATATTGTAGGTACTTTCTACACTTACACACTCCCGGCTGCATTGATACCAATGAAAGTGCAAAAGGAGGGAAAATAAATGGTTAAATTAACAATGGAACCTGTGACAAGGATTGAAGGTCACGCAAAAATTACTGTCCATCTCGATGATAAAGGAAATGTTGAGGAAACCAGACTTCATGTTATGGAATTCCGTGGATTTGAAAAGTTCCTCCAAGGAAGACCAATTGAAGAGGTTCCTAGAATAGTGCCAAGGATCTGTGGTATATGTGATGTACAGCACCACTTAGCAGCTGCAAAAGCAGCAGATCAGTGCTTTGGATTTAAAGACGATGAAATTTTACCTACTGCATACAAAATGAGGGAGTTAATGAACTGGGGTTCATTCATGCATTCACATGCACTTCACTTCTACTTCCTGGCAGCACCTGATTTCATAGCTGGAAAAGACCGTAAAACAAGGAACGTCTTCCAGATCATTAAAGACGCACCTGATGTTGCTCTTCAGGCAATAGAGATCAGAAAAAATGCTTTAGACATAGTGAAAGCAACTGGTGGAAGGACAATACATCCAACTTCATCAACACCGGGCGGTATCTCAACAGAACTTGATGCTGAAACTCAGAAAGATCTTCTTACAAAGGCAAAGAGGAATGTTGAACTTGCACAGGCAACAATTGAACTTGCAAAACCCATCTTTGTTGAAAACCTAGATCTTGTGAAAGAATTAGGATATGTAGAAACCTACCATTGTGGTCTCGTTAACAATGGTGTTTGGGATGTTTACAATGGTGACGTAAGGATGAAGGATAAGGAAGGTAAAATACACGCTGAATTTGAATGCGGAAACTACCTTGATCACATGGCTGAAAAGGTTAAACCTTACTCATGGCTCAAATTCCCTTATATTAAAGATCTAGGTTATCCAGAAGGTATATATAGAGTAGCTCCATTATCAAGGCTAAACGTGGCTGACAAAATGCCATCACCAATAGCCCAGGAATACTTTAAAGAATTCAAAGATACCTTTGGATACGCACATGAACCACTACTATTCCATTGGGCAAGGTTAATTGAACTGGTTGCAGCTTCAGAAATGGCTGTTGACGCACTAGAAGGTGACCTATCTGGAGAGAAATTCCCAGGTCCATTAGAAAGACAGGCTGGTGAAGGTGTAGGAATAGTTGAGGCATCAAGAGGAACCTTAACACACCACTACCAGACAGATGAAAACGGATTAGTAACCAAAGCAAACATAATAGTTGCAACAATCCAGAACAACCCTGCCATGGAAATGGGTATTCAGAAAGTCGCTAAAGACTACATCAAACCTGGTGTTGAAGTAGATGACAAGATATTCAACTTAATGGAAATGGTAATAAGGGCATACGACCCATGTCTATCCTGCGCAACTCACACAATCGACACAAATATGAAACTCGCAACAGTTGAAGTATACGACAGTGAGGGACACCTCATAAACAAGGTCTAACCCGCAAGGTGAAAAAATGATAGTAGTCAACAAGGAAGACTGCATCAGATGCGGCGCATGCCAGGGTGCATGTCCTACAGCGGCCATAGAAGTGTCATCGGAAGATGTGATCTACTGTGACGTCTGTGGAGGCGCACCCAAATGTGTGGACATATGCCCAAAAGGTGCATTGAAAACAGAAGAAATTTCAATTGATGAGAATGGTGTTGCACAATCTCGAGTAGCTTATAATCCATCACTTTGCGATGAATGTGGTGACTGTGTAGAAATTTGCCCACCACAGGTATTAAAACTTGATGAAGGTAAGATGAGCAAAGTACCATTAGAGGGATACTGCGTAATGTGTGAGAAATGTGTTGACATATGCCCAGTTGAAGTTATAGGTGTTGAAGGTGTCAAAGAACCTAACAAGGTTGATGTAGATATCAGCGGACCTATCGCTATAGTGGACTGTGTTGGATGTGGTATGTGTGTGGATGAATGTCCAGTAGATGCCATAACCCTTGATGAAATTGGAGGAAGTATTGTTATTGATGAAGACACTTGTATCAAATGTGGAGTCTGTTCACAGACCTGTCCATGGAATGCAGTGTACATATCAGGCAAGAAACCTGAAAAACGTTCCAAAGAAATGCTTGAGTTTAAAGTAGACGATGACACCTGTATTGGATGTAACGTCTGTGTAGAAGCATGTCCTGGAGATTTCATAGTACCTAAATCATCTACATTATCAGTTGAACTCCCGGAGATTTGTACAGCTTGCGGTCTCTGCGAACAGCTGTGTCCTGTAGATGCGATAGAACTTGAAGTTGAATTAGGACCTGCTAAACCAGCATCTGAAGAGGGAATAGTTTGGGATGAAGAGAAATGTGACCATATAGGTGCATGTGCAAGGATATGCCCTACTGATGCAATCAGAGTGGTAACAAATACTGGAATGGAAGTACCAGGTGACATCAAGACAGATGCAGAACCATCATATGCAATGTGTACACGTTGCGGTGCATGTACAACTGCTTGTCCTGAGGGCGCACTGACCATTTCAGAGATCGACAAAGTAGTTGACGGCAAAGTCGTTAAACGAAACAGGATCTCATTCAGTCCTGACAAATGCACAGAATGCGGTGACTGTATTGAAGTATGTCCGTACAACATGCTGAAACTCACAGGAGAAAAAGTACCTCTTAAAGGGTATTGTATACTCTGTGATCAGTGTATTGAACCGTGTCCAAAAGATGCACTTTCAATGAAATAAGTTTTTTAGGTGGATTTCCACCAATTTTTTTTATTTTTTATATTCATTAATATCTGTTTAATGAGTTATTAGAATCATATCAAAAATAAAATATAGATAATTAGAAAATTAAGATTTTTAAAGGAATTATAACAAAAATTCAAATTATTCATATTAATTTTACAGAATTTTAAGGCTAATTAATTATATACATATTTCCCATTAGCCTCAAAGACTGTACCATCATACATAACAACTTCGCCCCTTAAAATTGTCATTATGGGGAGGCCCCTGACTTTTTTGCCCTCAAATGGCGAATAATGGGCTTTTGACTGAAAATTTTCAGGTTTAATAACATCTCTTTTTTTCATGTCAACAACAACAAAATCTGCATCCATGCCCTCCTTTATAAAACCCTTATTGTGTATATTAAAGATTCTTGCTGGATTTTCGCATAAAAGCCTTTTAACATCGACAAAAGACATCTTATTCTGGTTTACTTTTGTTAAAAGTAATGGTAATGTTGTTTCAAGTCCAGGTATTCCGGGAGGTGCATCCCAAATATTATGTTCCTTTTCACCAATTGTGTGAGGTGCATGATCTGTTCCAATTACATCTGCCAAGTGCAGATCCTTTAAACTTATTTTATCGGCAACTTTTCTTAGTGGAGGGTTTGTTTTTGCGAAGCTTCCAAATTTTGTTAAATATTCTGAATCTAAAAAGAGGTGATGTGGTGTAATTTCTGATGTAATATTACAACCATCATTTTTGGCATTGTTTATTAAATCTAATGATCTTTTCACGCTAGCATGGCAGATATGTATGTTTAGATTGAATTTTTTAGCAAGTAAAATTGCTTTAGATACAGCAACCTCTTCCGCCTGGGAAGGTCGAGCTTCTGTATAAATATTAGGATTTAACTTACCTTCAGATCTTTTTAGCTGAGTACAATGGTCTACAATTTTATTATCTTCTGCATGTAGGGATATAATTGGTTTATTATCATTATTTTCGGTTAAATCAGATATTTCGGAAAACATTTTTATTAAAAAATCATCTTCATACAAATCCATAAATATCTTAAATGAAGCTGGTTTTAATGAAGCAAGTTTTTGTATTTGATCTAAATTATCAGCACCCACATGAAAACCAAAGTCAACAACACATTTTCTTTCTGCTATCTTTAGCTTTTCCATGTATGCTCTGGTGGTGTTGGTTACAGGTTTGGTATTTGGCATATCCAGTACTGTCGTAAAACCTCCAGCTGCTGCGGCTTTTGTACCGGTTCTAAAATCTTCTTTGTAGGTTAAACCAGGATCCCTCATGTGTACATGGGCATCGATCAGTCCAGGTAAAATAATATTTTCAGAAACATCAATAATTTTTTCCGCTGAAATGGGATGGTTTTTTATTGAAACAATTTTGCCACCATCTACTCCAATATAACGCGTGATATTTTCAGGGACAATTTTACAGTTTGAAAGGCAGAGATCCAACATTATTACACCTGATATTTTTATCTTTCATATGATATTTTTATCTTTTGATTCATAGAACTATTATTATGATAGTATACATAGAATTATTATTAATATAGGAGTAATTAATTTGGATAATCAAACTTTAATCAGAAAAATCCTTGATAGAGATAGGACGATATTAAAGAAGGATTTTGAGACTGAACCTATTTATGGTGAGGTAGAAAGCGATATTAAGATAATTGCTGATTTTACCGAGTACTCTCCCCTACATCTTGGGCACAGATACTGTATGTACGAATCAAAAAGTCAAGTACCAGACAGTTTATTTGTTGCGGTTGTACCTGGACCACTGGAGAGAAGTGGCAGGGGACTTCCCTATATAATGACACGCGAAGCCCGTGCAGAAACTGCTATAGCGGTTGGGGCAGATATAGTAGTTGAAGGGCCTCCAATGGGTATAATGGGTTCAGGTCAATATTCCCTATGTCTGGCCAAGACTTTCATGGCTTTAGATGCGAACTACATTCCTCGAGGTTACAGGCCATTTCCGGGATTTGAAACCATTCTAAGAAGGATAGAAGAAGGTGTGGGTGTTGCACCTAAGCCCTATAAAATTGTTGATATGGATACTAAGCAAATAATCCTTAACGGAAAACTCGACGAAGATAACTATGTAATAGTTTCTCTTTCAAAATCAATGAAAAAAATTGGATTTGATTTTAAGGGAAAATTCATCTTTGTGAACCGTATGGAAGGTGTTAGCGGTACCAAAATAAGAGAATCCATTGTTTCGGGTAATCTGGATGCTACCATTGATATGCTTCCACCTGAAACAATTGAGATACTTGGGAGGGAAATTGATAATGGCAGAGCACCCCTTCACAATGTACGCGATGAGATTGGAATACTTGAAAGAGTGAATAATATCACTATTGATGGCCTTAAATCACTCGCATTGATTGACAATACTACAGCAGAGACTTTAATAAAGAAAAGGCCCTTCGATACTATTTTAGATATTGAAAAATCTATTTCTCAGGGTTTCAGTAGACACTACAAAAATAGGGTCATATCATCACTTGAGGCGGGTATTTTTAAGGAGGGTGTACATAAGTATATAGACAGATACCCATCTGTTGTTCGTATATTGAAATATAAAAATAAAGAAGTTCTAAATGAATTTCGAAAAAGAATACCCCACAGGAGGCTAGAGATATGGCAGTGAAAGAAGGAGATTTTATAAGACTTGAGTACACAGGAAAGGTTCAGGAGACAGGTAACGTCTTTGATACAACCGATGAAAATGTGGCGGAAGAAGCTGGAATTAAATTAGATAATAAATCTTACGGTGCAATACCAATAGTGGTAGGCGGCGGACACGTTTTAAAGGGACTTGACGAAGCACTTATAGGAATGGAAGAGGGAGAAGAGAAAATAGTAGAAATAACTCCTGAAGAAGGATTTGGATTAAGAGATCCAAAGCTTTTACAACTCATACCTATGGGAGAATTCAAAAAACAGGGAATGAAACCAGAAGTTGGCATGGCTATAACATCCGACGGAACTACCGGAATTATTAGAAGTGTTAGTGGTGGAAGGGTTAGGGTAGACTTTAACCATGAACTTGCAGGAAAAAACCTAGAATACAACATCAAGGTAATTAAAGAGATAGAAGACGATGTTGAAAAGGTTAAAAGCATGATCGAACTACACTATTCTGCACCAAATCTCGACTCTGACAAACACGACATACAAATAATTGATGGTGTTGTAAGAATAGCCATGGATGAGATGGTGAAATTTGACAAAAAACCATACATGGACATTACATTTGCCAGGTTCAGAATAGCCAGGGATATCTGGGAGAACATTGAAAACATTGAAAAAGTTGAATTTGTTGATGTCTTCGAGAAAAAAGTGGAAGAAGAAGCTGAAGCAGCAGAAATAGCTGAAGAAGTAATTGTTGATGAGGTTGTTGAAGAAGCAGTTGAAGAAATAGAAGCTGAAGAAATTGTAGAAGAAGTTTTAACCGAAGAAGAGAAGAATGAATAGATATTGAATCTGTGAGATATCCACATTTTTAATTCTTTTTGTTACCCCTTCTTTTGCGACGATTTTTCATCTCGATTATCTTTTTTTTATGTGCAGATCTTTCCTTGATTTTATGTATAGAAAATATTATTACTGCTAATATAAATCCAAAACCAACTGTTAAATCTTTAAGATTTATCATTATTATCTCCTTATCAAGATTTATCTATTCAATATCCAATAGTTCTGATGTTCTTTCAACCATCATTTCACAGAATATCAAATCATCTGCTGTTGAAAGGATTGTACCAATTGAATCTCCACTTAAATTACAGATCAAATATTTATCATCAATAAACGAATTAATATAACCTATGTTATCTGGTTTAAGGGATTTGAAGGCTATTTTAGCATCTTCTTCCCTTTTGTATTTGAACTTTATTGTTGCGTTGATCTTCATAAATATTTCCTACAGTTTAAATTATTTGGAATGATTATTCCATATTGAATGAGTTAGTGTGATGATTTATTTGCAATCTGTCCATAACATCTGAATAAACAATTTTAATTAAGGTTTATTCCAATTATATTTCTTCCAAACATGTTAAAGTTTTCATATCATATTATTGGGTTAAATTTAATTTTAGAGGTTTCAAGTCCATAGTTTTAACATGAAAACCTTCCCTAAGAATACTTTGATTCAGTACATGTTCCTCTTTCTGAAGGGCGCTCATCTGCGATATTTGGGTTATTTTAATAACAATAATGGCTAGATTCAATGTTCATATGATGGTTTTTAGAGATAACGAATACTTTATAAGCCTGTGACAATAAACATGGCAATGTACCCGAGGGTTGTTTTTTCAACCTCTCATTTTCCAGTTCATTGCAATTTTCATTATTTCACAATCAAGCTGATTGGTATATTGATGTTTTATATGGGATATGGAGTTAAATTAATATGGGTATATTATTAAGGCAATGTTTATTATACTTATAAACACAAACTTTCTAGAAAGGAGGATTATTTATGACTAGAGCATATACTAGAAAAGATTATATCAGGAAAATTCCAGGTTCAAGAATAGTTCAATATGATATGGGAAACCTATCAGGTGAGTTCCCTTTGAAGGTCACACTTGTTGTCAAAGAAAACGCACATCTGTCTCACAATGCACTTGAAGCAGCTAGGATAGCTTCAAACAGGTACATGCAGAGGAAAGCTGGAAGAATGGGTTACCATTTGAAAATAAGGGTTTATCCACACCATATTGTGAGGGAAAATCCAATGGCTACAGGAGCAGGTGCTGATAGGGTTCAGGACGGTATGAGAAAGGCTTTCGGGAAACCCGTAAGCTCTGTTGCAATTGTAAAACCTAATCAGAAGGTTTTAACTATTTACACTAACAAAAGAAACTTTAAAGATGCTAAAGAATCTTTAAGAAGAGCAGCTATGAAGTTTCCTGTAACATGTAGAATTGAAGTTGAAGAAGGCTCAGAACTGGTTAAATAAAAAAATAAAAAGAGTGTTAGCATGAAGCATGTCGAATTTTTTGAAGAACTGAGAAAGGAAGATGTTGCAATAGCAGGCGGAAAAGGCGCAAACCTCGGTGAATTAACTCGTGCAGGGATACCAGTACCCCCTGGATTTGTTGTAACATCCAAAACTTACGATCAATTTATAAAAGAAACAGGAATCTTCGATGAAATAATGGACATCCTTGATGCTCTCGACGTCGAAAACAACAAGGAACTTCAAGCATCCTCAGTGAAGATCAAAAAAATAATCACTGAAACTAGAATGCCTGACGAGATCAGCACCATAATAGTCGAAGCATACAATGCTCTTTGTCACCGTATTGGTAAAGATGACGTTTTTGTTGCAATAAGATCATCTGCAACAGCTGAGGATTTACCTGAAGCATCTTTTGCAGGTCAGCAAGATACTTATCTTAACATAAGGGGTAATGAAGAAGTTGTTGAATATGTTCAGAAGTGTTGGGCATCTCTTTTTGAATCACGTGCTATTTTTTACAGAGAAGAAAACGATTTCGATCATTCCAAGGTTTACATAGCTGTTGTTGTACAAGAAATGGTTGACGCAGAAAAAGCAGGTGTAATGTTTACTGTTCATCCATCAACAGGCGAGGAAAAAATTCTCATAGAAGCTGCATGGGGACTTGGTGAAGGTGTTGTTTCAGGGACTGTAACACCAGACACTTGCTGGTACGACAAAGAAAAAAATGAAGTCTTGGATTACAAGATCAGCAACAAGAAGGTCATGTTCAGAAGAGATTCTGACACAGGACACACTGTAATGGTTGATGTGCCTGAAGATCTTGCTGAAAAACGTGTACTAAGTAATGATGAAATATCACAACTTGCTGAACTCGGAAAAACTATCCATAAACATTATAACTTCCCTCAGGATACTGAATGGGCAATTGAAGGCGGTAAAATATACATGCTGCAATCAAGGCCAGTAACAACTCTTAATATGGGTACAGGAAAAGATCAAAGCGAAGAAGGATCAACTGAAAGGGTTATTATTGCAAAGGGATTAGGAGCAAGTCCTGGTATGGCATCTGGCGCAGTTAAAATTGTAAGGAATACTGATGAGCTAGATAAGATTGAAAAGGGCGATATACTCGTTACTGTAATGACTACTCCGGACATGGTTCCAGCAATGAAAAGAGCAGACGGGATCATCACAGATGAAGGTGGTGTAACATGTCATGCAGCCATAGTATCAAGGGAACTTGGAATACCATGTGTTGTGGGTACAGGTGATGGAAGCAAAATATTGAAAGAAAAATCCATTGTAACACTCGATGGGAGTAAAGGTTTTGTTTTTGAGGGTAAACTTAAAGTAGATAAAAAGGATTTTCGAGCAGATTCAACACCTACAACTGGTATTCAAAACGCCCCTATATTAACTGTTACCGAGGTTAAAGTTAACGTCAGTATGCCAGAAGCAGCTCAAAAAGCTGCCGCAACTGGTGCAGATGGTGTGGGTCTTCTCAGAACAGAACATATGATGTTGGCATTGGGAGTACATCCTAAGAAATTTATAACTGATGGTAAAGAGGATGAACTAGTTAAAGCTCTTGTTGAGAATATTTTAAAGGTTGCAGATGCATTTTATCCAAAAACTGTATGGTACAGAACACTTGACGCTCCTACCGATGAATTCCAATCACTTAAAGGCGGCGAAGATGAGCCATTTGAACACAATCCAATGTTAGGTTGGAGAGGTATTCGAAGAGAATTGGACGAGCCAGAAATACTCAAAGCAGAATTTAAAGCCATTAAAAAGCTTCATGAAGAAGGATACACTAACATAGGAATTATGCTTCCACTCGTGCAGCACCCTGATGAGCTCAAAGAAGCCAAGAGGATTGCAAGAGAAGTTGGACTTAAACCACAAAAAAATATAGAGTGGGGAATAATGGTTGAAACACCCGGGGCTGCTCTTACAATCGAAGATTTCATAGCTGAAGGAATTGATTTTGTAAGTTTCGGTACCAATGATTTGACACAGTACACACTTGCAATAGACCGTAACAACGAACATGTAGCAGGATTATACTCTGAAAGACACCCTGCAATCATGAAATTAATTGCAATGGTTATCAAAGAGTGTAACAAGGCCGGTGTTAAAACCAGCATATGTGGTCAAGCAGGTAGTATGCCAGATATTGTTGAACAACTGGTTGAGCTTGGTATTACAAGCGTATCTGCAAATACCGATGCAGTTGCCACAGTAAGGGAAGTAGTTGCCAGGGTTGAAAAGAAATTAGTGCTCAAAGCAGCAAGGAAACTTTTGCAGGAGTAAGATTGTTAAATATTTGAAGGAGTTATAACTCCAAATATATCTTTTTTTATTTTTTAATTAAAGCTAAATTTAGTATATAATATTTTTATTTTCACACTATTTTCAGGGGTAACCATGGAAGAAAAGGGAATATCAAAGACTGAAGTTTTCAAAAAACTTAGAGAGTTTAAAAGTAGGGATATGACACATAGTTCAGGTAAGATATTGGGTTCAATGTGTACCTGTCCACATCCTGTTGGATTAGAAGCTTATCAGATGTTTATGGAATCTAATTTAGGGGATCCTGGTCTTTTTAAAGGTACAAAAGCTATGGAAATTGATGCTATAAGGTTGCTGGGTGATCTTCTTGGGAAAAGAGACATTCATGGTCATATAATTACTGGTGGAACTGAGGCTAATATAATGGCGATGAGGGCAGCAAGGAATATTAAACTTCAAGAAGACCCTACGATCACTAATCCTGAGATAATTGTCCCAAGATCTGCCCATTTCTCATTTAAAAAAGCAGCAGATATGCTTTGTTTAAAATTAAATGAAGCTAAACTTGATATTAATTATCGAATCGATATTAAATCTGTTGAAGAATTAATTTCAAAAAATACTGTGGCAATAGTTGGAGTTGCAGGCACAACTGAACTGGGAAAGATTGATCCAATTGAAGATCTTTCGAATATTTGCCTAGAAAATAATATTTATCTCCATGTCGACGCAGCCTTTGGAGGATATTCAATCCCTTTTTTAAATGAAATTGGTTATGAATTACCTAAATTTGACTTTGGACTTCGAGGTGTTTGTTCCATTACCATTGATCCACATAAGATGGGATTGGCACCAATACCAACGGGTGGAATACTTTTCAGAGAGAAAAAATACCTTGATGCAATGAGTATTGAAACCCCCTATTTAACTGAGAATAGACAATCAACGATTGTGGGAACAAGAACTGGAGCTTCAACAGCAGCAACATGGACACTTATGAAGTATCTTGGGAAAGAGGGTTATATAAAGATTTCAGAAGAGTGTATGAAAGTGACTAAACTTTTATATCAAGGCATAATCGATTCAGGATTTGAAGTAGTAACAGAACCTCAGTTGAACATTGTTGCATTTAGATCAAAGAAGATTTCGGTTGATGAGCTCGCAGAAAAACTTGAGAATTTAGGTTGGGCGGTTTCTAAGTCCTCATATCCGAGAGCTATTAGGATCATAGTAATGCCACACATCAAAGAGAATCATGTAGCCATACTATTAGAAGATCTTAAGCATATAAGCGACAATTGATATTAATTATTATGATCTGGGTGAATGATTTGACTGACTCAAACAATGTTCAAATAAAACGTTTAGATACTCCAATAACAGATAATACAATTCAAAAACTGATGATTGGGAATAAAATAGAGATATATGGTACAGTTTTAACTGGTAGGGATGCTGCACTCCCAAGGCTTGTAAAATCAATAAGAAATGGTCATAATCTTATAGATATTAAAGGATCTGTTATAATGCACACGGCTGTGAGTGCTGCAGGAATATCGCCCACCACAAGTAACAAGGAAGAGATTGAAGAGAGTATACCTTATCTTGCTAAATTTGGAGTTAAAATTCATATAGGAAAAGGTGCTCTTGGTGAGAGTACTGTCGAAGAGTTAGACGAATATAGCTCGATCTTTGCTGTCACACCACCAGTAGCCGCATTGCTAACTAGCAAAGTAGTTTCTAAGAGGGTTTTAGCATTTGAAGAAGAGGGGATGGAAGCAATTTATTCATTAGAAGTTCGTGGATTACCTTGTATTGTTGCTGCAGTGCATGGTAAAACTATTTATTGATTTTTTAAATTCAATAGTTTTTATTAAGTATCAGCTATTTTTTAACCGGAATTCCGAAGCATTTGTCTCCAGCGTCTCCAAGACCCGGTACAATATATCCCTTGTTGTTAACTTCTTTATCTATAGCGCAAGTATAAATCTCAATACCGGGATGGGAATTAAATAAAGACTTTATTCCTTCTTCTGATGAGATTACAGTTAAAAGAACGAGCCTCTTGGGGGTTCCTCTTTTTTTTATTTCATCCAATACGATATTCATGGTATTTCCTGTAGCAAGCATTGGATCAGCTACAATTACTATTTTATTATTTAAAGATGGTATCTTTACATAATTCAAATTTACTTTGAATGGTGCTGCATCTTCACGCCATGCACCAATAACTCCACATTCAGATCCTGTAAAAACTTTCATAATCCCTTCTACAAGAGGTATTGCAGCTCTCAAAACATTAATTACTACGACATCATTTTATCTTTGATGACCGTGCCTTTGGAAATGCCTAATGGTGTTTCTATCGATATATTTCTTTTTTCAAGGGTATCAACAAACTCATAAATCTACCTAACTCAATCATATAATATCTAAAATTTGATCTGCTGATCTCAGATCTCATTATCAGTGTTATCATATCTTGCACAAGTAGATGATCCACTTTCTTTAGCATCATATTTACCACTCCTTCACAGATTATCATTAACCTCCCAATTTAATTGAAGTTGTGACTATATAAACTATATTTGAAGGCCCGTTCTTTTATTTATATTAATCTTATTAGCAATGAATTTATTCCATCAAACCGATATTCGATAAAACTTAATTAAACAAAATAAAAAAATAATTAATAAAAATATTTTATAATGGGCTATAATCATTCATAAGTAGCTTAGAGGATTGTAAATATTATATCATTGGATATAACATATTATAATCCCGAGTTAATAAATTATTTTTAAATAGTTTTTTTTCGTGTTATTACATGCTTACCATGTGCAGTTGGAATTACTTTTAATTCACTGTCATTAAAATCGATATCATACTCTTCTCCATCAAAAAGTGTATGTAAAAATATTGATAAAGCTGCAACTTCGGAGTGTGGTTGATTTGTTACTGAAACATTCCAATCTGCTTCCTGATATACTTTTGAAGGTACTCTTGAGCCACCTACAACCACAAGTTTATCCCTAGAAGATTTACGTATTTTACTTGTTACTTCTTGGACAGGTTCACCGTACATTGTGAGATGAACAACTTCCCCATTATTATTTTTCCAATCATCAATAAATTTATCCCATTTTTTTACATAATCGATCTCGAAGTCTCCTCCCCAACGTTTAACAACATCTCTAATGTTTTCCATTATTTTTTTATCCTCATCTCCACTTAATATTACTTTAGATGCCCCGAAGGCCCTTGCAGTCAAACATACATGTGTAGTTATCCTTGCATCCCTAACCCTTCTATGATCTAAACGTAACACATTAACTTTCATTTTTATCATTCCTTGTAATTAATTAAAAAATATCAATATTAAATAAATTAAGTTTTTTAAATTCTAAAGATTATTCACTTATCGTGTCTTTATCCAATTAATAAATCAGATTAAGAGTAAAGTTACCATGATTACCAAGGATAACATTTTTGCGACTTCATTGGATGTTCCAAGAACATCTCCAGTTGTCCAAATAAAGGATTTTTTAGAAACAAATGCAATTATCGCACCAGATAAAAGTCCCATAGCAATTCCAACAATGCCTATTATGTTAAAGATTAGAAATCCAAGTGCTAAACTAATAATAAGTGATAGTAAAAGCATTTTTTTATTCATAGATTCAATGAAAGGTCTACCCGTACCGTCAGGAAATGCTTTTGAAAATGTTGCACATGTAACAATACCCATTTTCGCAGCCATTTCTGAAATCAAAAGTACATAAAATATTAAAACTAATGGGGATGATCCGATGGCTGCAAAAGAGATAAGTCCAACCATTAGAAGGTAAGCTATGCCTCCGGTGCCTATTCTTTTATCCCTCATAACAGATATTTTTTTTTCAGGGCTTCCATGGACCATCATTCCATCCCCAAAATCTATAAGGCCGTCAAGATGATGAAATCCTGTGAACCATATTGAAAAACTGTAAATCATTGCTGCTGCAATGAGTATAGGTAGGTGAAACAGATCAACTATTAAAAATCCGAAGGCCCCAACAATTATTCCAATTAGTGCACCAATAATTGGCCAGATCCATGTGAACAATGCCATTTCCTCAATGGTTGTGTGAATATTTAAGGGTAGTATTGTTGAGAAGGATATCAAACCAAAGAAACCATTGATTTTTCGTACTTCTTTTTTGTTGTCATTCAAGTCAGTGGAATTAGACATTATTATACCTCAAATTTTAAACTTCAAATATTTTTGATATACAACCTGCAACTAAACCTGCAAAAACATCATCCAACACAGGCCCTAATTTACTTATAATTCCAGGCTTAGCTTCATCATACCTTTTAAAGTTAAATATGGCCTTAGTACCTGCGATCTGATTTGCGATGGACATGCCGAAGACTTCGTCAGAATATAAATATGCTGGATCGTCATCAACATCCACCCCTCTTACCCTATGTTTTTCATAGTCCTCTTCAAGCCTAATTCCTGCAATTATAAAGGATACGACATTAAGATCTTCCAGAGAATGATATATCTGTTGTTTAAGTTTATGACGAATTTCTTGTGTCTTTTCAACACCCACAACCAATTCCATACCCGCATCTGCAAGATCGTCCACTTCAACTCCCACATCATTCATATAAGTCAAAACATCCTTTGGAAAACCACAGTGCCCCAATGATTTCTTAACAGCTTCTCTAACAGATTGTTGGATACTCTTAACAAGCATATACAATTCATCAGGAGTCACAATATTTGTTGATCCCTTAGATGCTATTAAAATAGATTCATCATCTTCAAGATCAAGAGGATCAAATGAAAAATGATTTATTACGCCCATATCCCATAGTGCTGCATTTTTAGCATCAATTGTTGATTTAAATAGTTTTAAAAGAGTTTTTTTGTCGAGATTGTAATCTACTAAAACCAAAATGCTAATGAACAACTTTTGCTCATTATAAGTAGTCACAAGAGCTGTTACATCTCCATTGGTTGTATCTTCAAATTTGACCAAGTCTGCAGGACTTAAAATTGCAGCAATTGGTTCTTCAACTCCTTTATATTCAAATATTGCTTTTAAGTATTCCTCTTTTTCTTTAATTATCTCTTCTCTACTCACTTCTCCCTTTTTATAAGGAAGGGGAGCTTCACGGTTTTTCAAACCATGATGCACAATTGATTTTACATAATCAATTCCGCATCCGATAGTTGAGTTTCCAATGATTTGAAATCCTTGGTCACGATAAAGAATTGTTGTATGGGCATCCTTTTTAATTTTTATATCTTCGATACAAATTTTTGTTTTCATTCCATCACGATCAGTTGATTTATATTAAATAATTATGGATTTAAAATCTCAATGGGTCAAATATATTATCTAAATGATTTTTTTTATCAATCATATCGGATATGATCATTGCAGCAGTGGTGCCATTATTCATTCCCCAAAACCCGAACCCAGTTGCAACGTAAATGCCATCAGAGGATGTCATACCGATCATTGGCAAACTATCATCGCTGATACTGTCATGACTTGACCATTGATATTCTATAGACTTAACATCCAAATGTTGTTTAGAATAATTTTCTAGACGGCTATAATATTCTTCTCTATTTGTGACATCAATGGAGCTGTGTTCACCCGCTACTATAACTAGCTTACCCTTATCTGTAGGTGTGGTTCGGTAGGTATGGGTAGGGTCAAAATCGATGAACATACCCTCAGGAAACTCTCCATTAATATATAACCCCATAACATAGGATCTTGCGGGGTGTAAATGTTTTTTAAGATTGTCAGGATCATAAACTGGTGTGTGGGTAGTAACCACTACATTATCGGCCCATATTGAACCTTTGTCAGTTATTACTTCCTTGGTATTACCGTCTTTCACCGTTATTGCACTTGTGTTCTCGAATATGTGACACCCATTACCATCAAAATTCTCAGCTAATGCGAGAAGGTACTTTCTTGGATGAAACTGTGCTTGGTTCTCGTACATTAATGCACTTGCGGTATTAAAAGGTAATGGAACATTATCAACTTGGGAAACTGGAAGTCCAAGTTCTTTTGCAGCTTTAACTTCTTGACTTATTTTTTCAACCTTATTCTCTGACTCTGTGTAAATGTAAAGTGGTATACGCTCAAATTCACATTTGATTTTTTTCTCAGAAACAATTTCAGCTATTTTATCCAGTGCTTTTTGGTTCGCATTTGCATAAATTTGAGCTTTAGACTTACCTAAATTTTTTATTAAGTCATTGTATATCATGTTAGGGGCAACACTTATTTTGGCGGTTGTACCTATAGTAACNNAGGAGGGTTGCAGTAGTGATTCCTGCAATTCCACCACCAAGTATTACAATATCAACTATCAATCCTTCTTTAAGTGAGGGAAAATTTGTTTTAGGACATGTTTCTATCCAAAATGATCCATTTCTGCCATGTTTATCTTGATCAGCCATAAAGTACACCTCATATCCAATTGCTTATTTAATATCTAGGTTTTGAGGTGGCATAAAAGTTGTGGCATTTTCATTATATTTATAATAACAAATTGATTTTAGAATTAAACAGAAAAATAATTAAGATAACTATTACAAAAAAATATAATAGGTGATAACATGAAGGTACATCTTCGTGTCTTTGTTGAGATTGAGAATTTGGGAAAGGCAATGAACGCACTTTCAGATGCGGGTATTTCAGGGTTTTATATTTTAGAATATAAGGGTATGTCTCCGCAAGATTGGAAAGGTTTTGTAATAAAAGAAGATCCTAAATCTACTATAGGTCTTATTAGAGATTATGCCAAAGATGCAGTATTAGTTTGTAGTGTGGTTGATGAAGAAAGGGTTGATAAAATAGTTGAATCTGTACAGAAGGCCCTTGAAGGTGAAAAATATACTATACTCGAAGTTCCAATTAGAAGAATAATTGTTAGTTACGGTGACGTCAACAAGAAGAATACAGATGAAAAAGTGGAACCATGGATTATTGAAGAACAAGGGCCATGTTTCAAATGTGGTGAAAATGCAGTCCAAAAAATTGTAATAGATAAAGATAAGGCTCAAATATGCTGCAATAAATGTGGTGAGTCACGTTCCTATAAATTATCAACAGAAAAATTAGAAGATGAATAATGGAGATATCCGCGTATGGGATATCATGATCTTGTGATGACAATAAAATACAAACTAAAGATTATTCATGGGATTGCTTAATATTCTCCATATAGTAAATATCTCTCAATAACATTTTGTTCCTTTTTTATTTTAATAAATATGTTACAACATAAAAAAATATAATGGCAACGACAATAAAAACTGTTAATGATTTATAGTCCATTTTTTAACACGCTCCTGACTGGTAAGTTTACAATTTTTTTTGAATTATCCTAATATGTGATCACATTCTCGATATATTAATATCGGGCTATAATGACTTTTTGGATTAATTAATTAAATCAAGTGAAATTATTAAGTTATAATTATTAAATTTTTTGTACTAAGAATAGTAATTTGATAACATATTTAAAAATAACTAAGATAAAACAAAATTTGCAATTATTGATGATAATTTTTCTTATAAGACCATTATAATATTTTGTAGGAATCTAATCTAACTCCTCAATGCAGCTATTTTATTTTTAATAAATAATAACCTGTCATTTAATGATTTAATTATTTAAAAAAGCTATTAATATCTTCAAAGATATAAATTGCGTTTATTTTACCCTATGATTATTTGATTTATTTTTTATTTTAAATAATAGATAACTTTAAATAATATAACTTTTAATGTTTAATTATCACAAGTTCCAATAGGGAATGTGAAAATTATAACAAACTCCTTATATAGAATTGGAAGTGATGTGAAAATTTCGAATGAACAAACAAAAATAAAATATTTAAAAAAATTGTATTTGAATTAGAAAAAATTGAGTACATCGAATTGAAAATTAAAACAGAAAACAAAAAATTAAATAGAATATCTAAAATAATCACAAAATTACATTAAAAATTCAAATTATTTGCACAAACAAAACTGAATCGACCAACATTAAAGATACAACAGAAATAACAAAAAGACTGTAAATTATTTTAAAATTCTGTTTACTTGGTTAATAAAACGTTAAGGAGGTAAAATATGTTTGATATCGGTACAATTATCAATTCAATAATATACATCAACAAATAACATTTAATATGTAATTATCTGTTAAAATTCGTTAAATTAATTAAAATTTTAGGAGGGATATAGTATGGTTGTTATAGGTACAATAGCTCATTGTATTGTATATATTTTAAGTCTTTAAATTTGGTTTAGATGATTAGTTAAAATTAAAATTTTAGGAGGTAAATAATATGCTGGTATGGCCATTTATATTATTCCACAAAATGGAATAAAAAATTAATGAAAAGTTTCATTATCCCTGATGAACCTGTAACACTTCAGAACATTTAGCTGGTAACAAATTGTCTTGGAAATACAATCAGGAATCTAAGGATAAAAAAACAATTCCGTATAAAAGATTTAGGGTCTTAGATTTTTTTCTTTTTTTGAAGGTTTGTGCTTCTGTGTTTTGGGTGTTTGAAGGGGTGTTTGTTTTGTTATT
>PLXT01000123.1 GCA_003151535.1 Methanobacterium sp. | reverse complement strand
TCATAACCAAATTCTTTTAAAGTCATTTCCAGTGCGGCAATAGTTGAAATTATCTCCCTATGAGTGATATTTCCCATATGTCCTATTCTGAAAACATTGCCCTTGAGATAGTCTTGGCCGCCGGCCAGTTCAATCCGGTATTTATTACGCATAGTACCCCTGAGGTTTTTGTCTGTCATTCCTTCAGGAATATTAATTGCAGTTACTGTGGTTGATGAAACATCTTCTTTGGCAAAAAGTTCCAGACCCATGGCTTTAACACCATTGATTGTGGCTTTTGCAGCCTGTTCATGTCTTTTTATCCTTGCTTCAAGACCTTCTTCCATTATTATATTCAATGCCTCGTTCATAGCATACATAAGTGATACAGATGGAGTATATGGTGTTTCTGGGACTTTTTTGTCTCCACTTTTCCTGTAACTTTTCATATCAAGGTAGTAAGTTTTAGATTCAGTTTTATCAACGACATCCCATGCATCATCATTTAAAGTGATTGCAGCCATTCCGGGTGGTGCAGCAAGACATTTCTGCGAACCTGTTACACACATATCAATACCATAATTATCAACTTGTACATCAGCCCCTCCTAAAGAGGATACTGTGTCAACAACATAAAGAGCATCATAATCTTTAAGGATCTTGCCTACCTCTTCTATTGGGTTAGCAACTCCTGTAGAGGTTTCATTATGAACCATTGTAACGGCTTTAATATCTTCCTCTTCTTCAAGTATGTAACGAATATCATCAGGATTTGCAGCGTGACCCCATTCAACCTCGAGTTCTACAGGAATTCCTTGATGGGTTTCAGTTATCTGCATGAACCTCTCACCAAACTTTCCACCAACTATATTAAGAACCTTGTCACCCTTTTCAATCACGTTTCCAAGGGCTGCCTCCATTGCAGCTGTACCTGAACCTGTAATTAAATATGATTTATTTTCGGTCTGAAATACCTCTGACATCATATCATTGGTGTCATTAAGGATCTCACCAAAAATAGCACTCCTGTGATTCATTATGCTCTTTGACATGGCTTTTAAGACTCTTGGGGAAACCATTGTAGGTCCTGGTATCATCAGCAACGTCTCATACATCTAAAAAAACCTCCGATTTTATAGCTATAAAACTTTATTTATATTTGATTTAACAACTCATGTATATGAATCTTGATGTATGGTTTTCATGGTATAAAGAGATATTGGAAGAATTCAGCTTCGATAGGGAAATGGATGAAAAGTCGGCAGAAATGCTTAGAAAACTTCTTCAAGATAGGAATAGCTTGTCACCCAAGGATATATCTATCAAATCCAATACAATCATCTTCGGAGCAGGACCATCCCTCAAACGGAACATAAAAGAGCTTAATAAGATAGTAATTGATAGTTTCACACTGATATGTGCAGATGGTGCAGTGACAGCTCTTTTAGAAGAAGGAATAATTCCAGATATAATTGTTACAGATCTTGATGGTAAAATTGAGGATATAATAAATTCCAATAGAAATGGATCTATTATGGTTGTACATGCCCATGGAAATAATATGGAGAATATAAAGAAATATGTTCCGATTCTTGATAATATTCTAGCGACCACACAAAGTAACCCTCTTGAAAATGTGTACAATTTTGGTGGTTTTACAGATGGGGACAGGTGTCTGTTTCTGGCAATAAAATTAGGGACAAAAAATATATTTTTGGCCGGCATGGACTTTGGTAAAATCATAACGCGTTATTCAAGGCCAGATATTGCTGAAAATGAAGGAAAAGCCGATAATGTGAAGGAAATGAAATTAAAATATGCAAAAAAACTTGTTGAATGGGCAGCAAAAAATGAAAATATCAATATTTTCAATTTGTCCAATGGGGAAAAAGTTTTTGGTGTTCCTGATATTAGTTTTAATGAGATCCATTACCATACACAACAATAACCATATTTTATTTCGAAATTTTTTTTTTACATACCAATATTATTATAATCAAAGCCACCAGATAAGAAAACATGGGTATCGATGATATACTTCTCTATGATGAGACAATATTCAAGGATATAGATGCTTTTAATCCGGATTACGTCCCTGAAAATTATTTACACAGGGAATCTCAAATGGAAGCACTTGCAATATGTTTACGACCTGCTCTTAGAGGAGGTCGTCCAATAAATACAGTGGTTTTAGGGTCTCCTGCTACAGGGAAGACAACAGCAATAAATAAGATCTTTAACATAGTAGAGAGAAATTCTGATAAGGTTGTGTGTGTTTATGTAAATTGCCAGCTTCATACAACACGTTTCAATATATTTTCCCAGATATACAATAAAATATTTGGTCATATGCCTCCTGAAACGGGTGTTCCATTCTCAAAGATTTATGGGAGCATAATGAAACATTTACAGACTGAAAAAAAATCTATGGTAGTTGCACTCGACGATGTAAGCTATCTTTTCCATAGTAAAAATGCCAATAAAATATTTTATGATATTTTAAGAGCCCATGAAGAATTTAAAGGAGTTAGAACAGGTATATTTGCAATTTTATCGGATATTGAATTCCGTTACATGCTTGATAAAAATGTTAACTCTGTGTTCATACCACAGGAAATTATATTCGAACCATATACAACCCAAGAGATGTTTGATATATTGAAAGATAGAATAAGAGCAGGATTTTATCCAGATGTGATATCAGACGATTTATTAAATCCCATAGCAGAACATGCCTCATCTGCAGGTGATCTTAGAATGGGTATAGATCTACTGAGGGTCAGTGGAAACTTTGCAGAAGCCGATGCATCCAAAATAATAGAGAAAAAACATCTTATGGAGGCACTTCAAAATACAGATTCTACAAGCCTTAAAAGTACACTTAAAACCCTTTCTGCAGATGAAAAAATCCTCCTAGAATCCATTACAGAATTTGATAGCGATGATCTAGTTGCAGGAGATCTTTACAAGAGTTTCAGTAATAAAACATCTACGAGTTATGCATCCTTTGATAGAACATTGAACAAATTGGAATTCTTAAGATTAATCGATACGAAATTCACTGGTAAGGGTGTTAAGGGAAATTCAAGAATAATTATACTACGTTTCGATATTGAAGAAATATTGAAGTGTCTTAAACGAATTAATAAAAGTTAAAACAAAAATAAGAATATTACATGTTTATTGGTAAGTTAGTGTTTGGATATGCAACAACGCACATTACACTAACAACAAAAATCATGAATATAAAAAATATGACCATGCATGATCTTGGGTCGAGATATTCTAAACCTAAATATTCAATGATTCCTGTTTTTTTTCTTAGATCGGGTACTTGATTTCTTCCATAAATTTTCTGCATAATCATTCCTCCATACTATAAAGATCACTAGTAACTTATTTAAAAGAAGAGATAGAGAGCGTTTGAGAAGTAATAAGTCATTTATAATCGGTTTTTAGTATTCTTAAAAAAATAATTATTATACTTAAGAACATAGGATATATTCAAAAGAAGGTTAAAGAGGTTAAATATTGGATAGTAATAAAAAAAATCTGAAATTCGAATTTTTCGATGTCACAGCAGATGTAGGATACAGGGCTTATGGAAACAATCTTGGTAATGCCTTTGAAAATGCAGCAATTGCAATGTTTGAAGTAATTACTGATACTTCAGCCGTAAAACATTTAATTGAAAAGCAAATAGAATTAGAAGCAGAAGATAAATATGCATTGTTTTACGACTGGCTTTCAGAACTCCTTTTTTTCCATGATGCAGAATATCTGGTATTCTCTAAATTTGATGTTAAAATATATTCAAAAGTGGATGAAGATCGTGAAATATACTATCTAGTTGCTACAGCATGGGGTGAAGAATTTGATCCTCTAAGACACGAGAGAAGGTCCGAAGTAAAGGCTGTAACATATCATATGATGGATATCAAGGATGAAAATTTGAATGTGATGTTACAGGTCATATTGGATATTTAAAATTTGATCGAATAAATTTTCCCAATAACAGACATCCCTACATCGAATATTTGAGTGTTAAAATTAGAAATATCTGATAATTTTTTAGATTTTTAATAATAGATATTAAGAGTAATTTAATGTTATTTCTATTAAAAATTAGTTAATTAATGAATGGACAGATATAAATAAGTTATATAGGGTCTTAGATTTTTTTCTTTTT
>PLXT01000076.1 GCA_003151535.1 Methanobacterium sp. | reverse complement strand
TAAAAACAAGGATTTTGTGACCTTTTTCACATAAACCTTTGATTTTACAATTCAAATAAAACAAATATTAACATATATGAGTTAACTCATATTATGAAAGTGGCCCTTCCTATCTTCTTACCATGTTACAGTTACAGTTCCACCCCTTTCTGGTACTGGAATTTTACATGTTACCTTTAACAGCGGGAATAATTACTTTTAGGGCCTCTTTCAGGGCATATTATCCGATAGATATGGTCTACTGTGGATTAACTACTGGTGGAATGGTAGTAAGTGCAATTGCTTTCCTATTGTTTGCAGCACTTTCCATATATAATTTCACATACCTTAGAATTTGGGTCCAATAATGTTCCTTTATGGGAGATGGGATTTGGAATGTTTGGTTCTCTTAACAGCGCATCTATACTGGAATTCAATAACCATCAGTAGGACCTGAGGTGTTAACATCCGGCATGATGTTCACCATAATAATAATTGGAATTTTACACAAAGATTCCCCAATAAGGTATGACAGCTTCTATTATCTAGATATTGGTGCTGTTTATTTAGCTCCTGTATTTGAGTTAATATTCCACCTACCTGCAGTTTTATTCTCAGCCTTCTTAGGATATAATCCTGTAGATTCTATATTAGCTTGCTTTACCTGCCACCAATTGTAGCATATATTACCTCAAGCAACATTAAACACTTTACAACATGGTTTCCCCATCAACCCTTACAAAATGCATTTATACCATCACTCGGAACATCCTTTTATATCGGAGCATTACTTTCAATTATAGCAGTCATATCAGCACTTAGGGGAGAAAAATATATACCTGAACGTGAAATATTATTGTTTTAGAGAAAAGTTAACTTAGGAGTTGATCTTTATCAAAAAATCTTTTATTTCAATTGAAAGCTGTGATTCATATGATCCAGAATTAGTTGATAAAGCTGTTAAATCTTGTGTAGATAAGTTAGGTGGAATGTCCTCGTTTATAAAACCTGGAGATAATGTTTTAATTAAACCCAACATGCTTCAAGCAAAACCTTCAGAAGAAGCTATAACCACACATCCTCAAGTATTGGAAGCTACAATAAATATAGTGCAGAGCGCAGGGGGGATAGCTATGGTAGGGGATAGTCCGGGAGGTCCTGCTAATGGTTTAGAGCATTACTGGAACATCACAGGATTTGCTGAAGTTTGCAAACACCATGATGTGGAGTTAGTTAACTTTGAAAAATCTGGTGTATATATCAAAGAAAGGAATGGTAGAAAATATTATATTGCCAAACCCGTTTTAGATTGTGACTTTTTGATTAATTTACCCAAAATTAAAACTCATAGTCTCACAGTGTTCACATGCGCATTAAAAAACATGTTTGGTACTATTCCCGGACTGAAAAAAACAGAATATCATAAAATAGCTCCTAAGACAACTAACTTTGCAGAAATAATAGTGGATATATATGCATTAACCAAACCCCGATTGAATATAGTAGACGGAATAGTTGCCATGCAAGGAATGGGACCTTCAGGAGGAGATCCTCGAGACTTAGGATTAATATTATCCTCATCCGATGGATTAGCACTAGACAGTTTCATATGTCATACGCTAGGCAAAAAACCACTGAAAGTACCAACAAATAGAATAGCATATGAACAAGGTTTAGGTGAAGCAAATATAGAAAAAATAGATATTTCAATGGATGTGCCTATTATTAAAGATTTTAAATGGCCACCTAACATTGCAGGCACCATAGATAAAATTCCAGAACCTATAATGAGAGGTTTATCAAATCTCATGTGGTCAAGACCAGCTATAGACCAAGAAAAATGCATCAAATGCGATAAATGTGTTAAAAGCTGTCCAGTTAACGCTCTAACGAGTGGAAATATTATACCAGATTTTGATTATACAGAATGTATAAATTGCTTATGCTGTATGGAAATGTGCCCTGAGAAAGCTATTCATTTAGATGAAAGTTTCATATCAAAAATTATTTCAAGATTCACTTAAAAAAAACTAGAATTGCATTTGAATAAATTTAAAAAAAGTTATATAATGTCTAAAGATGCAACTAAAGAGTTTGGATGGTAAAAAAAATTGATTACCAGTATTTAGTGGAACAGGATATATAGAAATGACATATTTTAACACCTTCAGCAAGCAAACGTCGCATCCCATAGGAAAATTAAAGTTGTAACAGTTTAAGAAACCAAAAGAAAGTAATCTACAACTTCAATACCTTACACCACAGTATATAATACTTGTTTCCATCCAACTTGTTTTTTGTAGTTAATAAGATTATATCAAATTTTTTTAAATTTCATATTATATTCATTCAAATATTATCAGTTCAATCTATGAATTTGTAATATGTTATAGGGATTTATGATATCACATTAAATATATCTAATTATGATTAGGATTTTGTCCGTGACTAAATCTGGAAAACTCCAATACAATTTTTTTTTGAACAAAACATTTTAAAAGGTTTAAAAAGCTTTTCATCCACCAACCGGATAGAAACCGAATAGTTCTATTAATTGTAGAAGGAGGTGAAAAAGAAACGTGACAAACAAATCAAATTCATTTTATAAAAGAACTACTATTCTACTTCCTTTATTGCTTATAAGCTTAGGTCTTATTTTTACTGTCAGTGTTAATAATGTTTCAGCTGCTCCTGGAGACACTATTTATGTCAATGGTTCAAATGGAAACGATACATCTGATGGTAGTAGTTGGATTTTAGCAAAAAAATCAATTAAAAACGCCATAGATGATGTAAATGTAAATGGAAAAGTAAACATTGCAGATGGACAATATAAAGGAATTAAGAACACTAATATTGTCATTACTAAGAACATGAATATCATTGGTCAAAGTCAGACAGGTACCATAATAAATGGAACCGGCACTAACTGGATATTTTATATTAAAAGTGGAAATGTTACAATCACCAATCTAACACTAACCAACGCAACCAAGAAGGATGGTGCTATCTACAATCACGGTACTTTGACTATTGATAACTGTACTTTCACAGCTAACACTGCAAATTATGGTGGTGCAATCGTTAATGATCGTACTATGACAGTTAATAACAGCACTTTCACAGGTAACACAGCAAATGATGGTAATGGTGGTGCTATCTACAATCAAGGTGATTTAACTATTACAGACACTACCATAAAAGACAACACCGCCAACAGCACAGGGGAAGATGTTTATGGTGGAGGAATCTACAACGAGGGTACTTTAACCATCAATAACAGCACCATAACCAACAACACCGCAACCACCACCGATGGATATGCTGATGGTGGGGGAATCAGCAATGAGGAGGGTACTTTAACCATCACAGACACTACCATAAGAGACAACATCGCCATCGGAACAAGCAATGCATATGGTGGAGGAATCAGTCATTCATTTTTAGGTGACTTAACCATCAATAACAGCATTATAACCAACAACACCGCAACCGCAATAGGGGGAGATGTTTATGGTGGAGGAATCAGCAACTGGGGTGCTTTTTTAACAATTAATAATAGTACCATTACAGGGAACACCGCAACCGGAACAAATGGGGATGCTTATGGTGGAGGAATCAACAACAATGGTGATTTAACCATCACAGACACTACCATAAAAGACAACATCGCCATCGGAACAAACAATGTTTATGGTGGAGGAATCTACAACCTGGGTACTTTAACTGTTGTTAATTGTTCCATTGAAAACAACAATGCTGGAGATGGTGGGGGAATATTCAACGAACTAGACACTTTGAATGTAACTGGCAGCAATTTCATAAGTAACAGTGCAACTAATGGTGGTGCTATCTACAATCAAGGTCCTGCTAATGTGCATTTCAACCGAATAGTAGGAAACACAGCAATTCAAGGCAGTGCTATCTATAACGGTATGGGAACAGTGAACGCTACCGATAACTGGTGGGGATCCAACAATCCCAACTTCAGCACAATAATTTCTGGAGTTGTAAATTACACTCCATGGTTGTATCTGACTTTCGCAGCAGCCCCATTAAGTATTCCTGATGGATCGACTTCCACATTGACAGCTAGTTTCAATCAGGACACCAATGGTACCACAATCACACAACTTGACCCAGTATTGGGTCATATACCTGATGGCACACCAGTAACATTCACCACGGACCTGGGTAATGTGGGTAGTAAATCTGTTGTGAAATACACCCTAAACGGAATAGCTACAGCTATACTCCGTGCTGATGAAACTGCAGGTATTGCACATGTTAATGGTATAACAGACAGTCAAACCTTGAACTCACAAGTGAATATCAATCCCAAATCAAGCCTATACTTAACCATCACACCTAACAAAACCAATCCCGTAACTGGTGAAACAGTAATTTATACCTTAAAAGTCGGTAACAAAGGACCAGACATGGCTAAAGATGTAGTGATGACCTACATTATACCTCAAGGACTTGAATTTGCTGGAGCTAATGTGGATAAAGGAACATACACCTACGACAAAGCCACAAGAACCATCACATGGACTATTGGCGATGTGCCAGTAGGAGACCATAATATGTGGCTCTCACTACACATCATAAAAGCAGGAAACTACCTAATCAACCCTAAACTCAGAACCAGCACATACGACCCAACACTCAACCGAAACACACAATCCATAACATTCAACGCCATAAACCCTGTAAATCCTGTACCTGTAAACACAGTAGAAGCCGCTAACATTATTAGCATGCAGGATACTGGAGTACCTATAGTCCCATTGGCCATTGCTGTTCTCAGCATATTAGGAGGGTTAGCAGCAAACAGAAGAAAATAAACATATAGATTTTATTCCAAAATCTATTTTTCTCCCACTTTTTTTATTTAAGTATCCAAAATAAAACTGTTTTTATCAGTATTACAACAGTATTCAGGATTTTCATTCTCTAGGGACAACTCTTCATAGGATCCATCATCTTTTTAATAGTATTCTCATTTGGTAGCCTAGCACATATTCCATTTTTTTTTAGGTCCGAGGATAGACACTTAAATAAATCCTGTTTCAATTTTTGTGGCCGTTCCATAGAATCTGCTGGTTGTATTAAGACTCGAGTAGTTTTCATTTTAACGAATTTATTAATAGTTCCTTAAATATAGTTAATAATATAAATTAGTTTTGATTTTTTTTTTAAAATGTGGGTTGATTTGATGGATGAAACGGATAAAAATATTCAATGGTTGGCTAATGTTGTTGAGTCTTCTGATGATGCAATTATTAGTAAATCTCTTGATGGTATTATAACTACTTGGAATAAAGGTGCAGAACTCATATATGGTTATTCAGCTGAGGAAGTTATAGGAAAAAATATATCCATATTAACACCGCCTCAACTAAAAGATGAAATAACGCAATTAATTAAAAAAATTAGAGATGGTGAAAGGGTTTTTCACTATGATACTATTAGAATAAGAAAAGGCGGTAAACATGTAGACGTTTCAATTACCTTGTCTCCAATTTTTGATAAATCAAGAAATCTCATTGGAATCTCAACAATCGCAAGAGACATCACCAAACAAAAAAAATCAGAATTAGCCTTAAAAGAAAGTGAAGAAAAGTTCAGAGAATTATTCAACAATGCAAATGATCAGATTGGTTTGATTGAGATTAAAGCAGATGGGTTCCCGGGGAATTTCATCGAAATGAATGAAGTTGGAATAAAAAGATTGGGTTATACTCATGATGAATTATCGAAGATGACTGTTGT
>PLXT01000105.1 GCA_003151535.1 Methanobacterium sp. | reverse complement strand
TGTATCTTTCAATACACTTCTTAATATGCTTTTCTTATTTTGAAGTTCTTCACTATATTTTTCATATTGTTCTTTTGTTATTGGAGACCAAAACATTATAATATAAGAGTCACAATGTTTAATTAACCATTCTAATGGATGAACATCCATTACTGCATTATAATTTTTCCTATTTGTTTTTCTTGTTGATCTGTATGATACAAAATAATAATTTTCCATCTAATTTATACTTTCCCAAATATCTTTATTTTCTTTTAATTTTGATTGAGGTATTATTTTTTGTTCAATTATCTCTTTTAATCCTATCCATTCATGTTTTTCAATGGATAAACTTTTAAATGGTTTTGTTGGTTTACTTCTTCCTTGAATAAAAGGTTCAATAGATGATACCACAATTTCTACTGTCCCTATATTAAAACGATAACCTTTTCTACCTATTTCTTTTATGTTTAAAGAAATAACAGGATAATGTTTTAATTTATCTTCTATTTCATCTATTAGTTCCATTATACTTTATGGTGTTTAGGTTGGTAAAATCCTTTTTCATCCTTACCAAAATCTCCAAATAATGTTGGTTCTTCTGTCATCATTATTTCAAGAATTTGGTTTGCTACCAATAAAATTTCTTCTTCTGCTGCTTCACTACATCTCATTTCACAAATATGTCTCAATGCTCTAATATTACCCGTCCAAATACCACCTGTTGCTACACCCATTGGAATTATCCTTCTCATCATGGAAGTAAGGTGTTTTTTCATTTTAAATGTAGAAGTTTCAGATAGTTCATTTTTCCATATTTCACACAGTTCTTTATAATTTTCTTCTGCTTGTAAAAAGGCTTTTCTAAATAATTCTTGTGACTTCATCTTCTTTATTGAAGTGCAAGCATTAATTTTTCCCTCCCTATTTTGAATATTAAATTCTAAATTTTCCATTTCTTTTATATCTTCATCAGTATCAATTAAACTATTGGGCATCCAAAATGGGATATCATCAAATCTAATATATCTCATACTACCTTCACTTATTGCCATACCTGCTCTATGTCTATTCATTTCACCCGTAAATACTCTACTTACATTTTCTATAGCAAAGGTAAAATAAACATGTTCTAAAACTGAACCATGACCTGATTTAAGAATATTATCTATATATCCTTTAATATCTTCTCTTATTTTAGTTACATTTTTATTTAAACCAGGTTCAAAACTCATATAACAACGTCTACCTGCAAGTTCTACAACAACTTCACCAGATGTATTATTAAATGATGCTTTTTCTTCCCCTAAAGTATCAACTCTAGATTGATCAATAGTTGGGGCATATTTATCTAAAGCTTCATCACTTAATTTTAAATCACTTAACCAATCAAAAATATTTTCATTTTTTGGTATAGATTTACTTATTAGGTATATTTTTGGTTCTACATTATGCATTTATTTTATCCCTAAAAATTGATTAATTTCTTTTAAATATTTACCCAAACCTTTTTTAAATAATTTTTTATTTTTATTCATTATTTTAACATATTCATTATCAAAATAATAAGTATTAATAATATGTTCCCATTTCTTATTGAAATAATGTTCAATTAATCTATATTTATTTCCATATTCTATTATAACTACTACTTTTTTAAAATAAGGCCCACTAATAATATAATTAAAAGGTTTCTTTGTTATGCCCTTACCCCTAGAAAAAACTTGTAATTTAAATTTCTTTTCCATTAATATAATAAATTATTTTTTAATTCAAATTGTGATCAAATGTTAAAGGTTTGCCTTTTGGCCAAGGTTCAACTGTTACAAATTTTCTTGCCATATCCACCCAATCAATTTTTCTTCTTAATACTTTAGTAAAAAGGTAACAAATATATTTATGTGTACCTTCTTTTACCCCATATTCTGCAATTAATTTGTCTCTATATTTTTCATCTATAATTTTTTGAGCAGCATATTCTCTTTGCCATTCTATATGCCATTGAATATGTCTATATTTAGCCTTTTTAGTGTAATAACTATAAGGTATTTTTGTAGGAAATTTTTTTCTAATAACATTATAAATATCATAAAAACCTTCATCTGTTGCAACACCTACATCTATAACTTCTTTTATTCTCTGTTTTTGAATTATAACTATATAATGTTTTCCTACATTATCTTCATAAGAAAATCCATCATAACAACCATCAAATAATCTACCTGATTCCCACCAATTTTTATTTATACCTCTATTAACCTTATCTCCTACATTATACCATTCACACATATCATCACCAGATTTTATCTGGATTTCAATTCCTGTTTTAGGATGTCTTATACTAGTAAACATTCCCATTATTTATTTTCCTCTAAATTTTTCTTTTTAAATTCCATATACTTTTCTAAATTACCTTCTGGCTATTTTACTGAAAAATTCATCTTACAAAATTGTTTTATTGCTTCTTTTCCATTATCCCAAAGTTCTCTAGTTCCAATTCCAGCAAATGACCAACCCTTACCAATATCATTAATATGAATACAAGAACTATGGCTTATACTAACAGTTCTTATATCTGGTTTAGTTTCAACCCATTCTTTATCAATATAACTCCAAAGAAACCATTTATTTTCTATTTGTTCAAATAAAAATACCTGTTTACTTAAATCTATTGCCATTTGAACTGCCCAACCAGTACCACCTTTTACAGGACCTTTTGGATTTTCCCATTTACCTATTGCTATTACACAATCAACATCTTTTATTTGATAATAATTTCTTCTTAACAGATTATTTATGTATTCTGTTTTTGTAGGAAACCACCTTTTAAGTGTTTTATTAGCTTCAATTAAAAATGGATCTGCTAATTTTAATTCTTCATCAGTAAGAATTATAGGATTTTTGCTTAAAGATTTATGACCTTTAAATGAGTAAGATCTAACTTCTAAATTTCTCTTTAAACATTCTTCTTCCCAAGTTATATCAGAACCCGGGGCGCCACCTGTTGTCAGAATTGTTTTTTCTAAATTCATTATTATATTTTTTAGTTTCTTCAAGAAGTAAAAGTAAATTTGCTATTATTTGTACAATAGATTCACCTTTTTTAGGTATATATGTAGAAACATATCTTTCTGAATCCATCAAACTATAGCAACTATAATCAGAAGAACCAGGTTCTGCTGTATCTATTCCTAATTTGTATTTATCCATAATATTAACTGGATAAAATGCAGTTGTAATTCAAATAGCTTGCGACTATTCCCTCTAAGTCACCTTTTGAGGTAACTGCATTTTAATCCCAAATTTTACCTTTTTGGTGAATAATGTTTAATTGTTTTTATATTTGCAAGTCTCATTGAACTCATTCCACCTGCTTGAATATCTAAAAATTTAACAATTGGTCCAGTACTAGCAGTATCAATTGACCATATAAATCCAGTTCTATCCATAAGATCACCACCTTTCACTTTAGTACCTATGATTTGAATGATTTTATGGTTATTTTTATATTTCTCTGCTTGTTCTAAAATTTTACTTGGTGTCATTTTATACCCTTTCTTTTTTAGTTTATGTTTTTGATGTATTAAATTAATTCCTTCCCAAAATCCTACCCAAACTGTTTTCATAATTCTCCTATTTTCTTTTGTAAATAAGCAAATGTTTTTGGTGCCCTATCTGGTAACTGGGCTAATCCCACACCCATTGTAGGTACAACTACATCTTTATCTGGGGGAATTTTAAGAAATGCTTTATCTAAAATTCTACAATTAATACCATATTCATCATCTGTAAAGAAAGCATCTTCACTCATTGATGGTTTTTTCTTTGTGGGAATACCTATTGCATTAGGTTCTCCTCTTGCTTCTCTAGCTTGACCACCCATTCCTTTACCTGTTAAATTATCCCCAAATAAATAGATAGTATCTGGATTTGCTCTAATTTCTAATCTAGTAATCCAATCTGTTTTAATTACTTTTCTCATTTTTCTTTAGTTTACACCAAGTTTTAAGTTCTTTTTTATAATAATTTCTATCCCATTCATCTTCAAAATTGGTATCAAAAAATCCTATTACAACTAAAAAAGGAAATGATATTAATTTTAATGGGTACAACATTACCCTAAAAGGCCAAGCAATTGTTTCTTTTAATTTATTTATTGTTTTATATTCCATAATTTTTAATATAATAAAAAGTTTTTTAATCTCAAAATAGCGGGACCTACGTCTTACAATCCTGATCTTCTTAGCATTGCGACCTTCAGGCCCGGTGAATGAAGGTATCTAAGTAAGCGCTTTCCAAGGCATTTAGAAATATTTACTAATATCCATTAAAAAATTGCTGCTACCACCCATAATCTTGGGTACATCACCATTCCATTTTTCAATCCATTTTAAAGCTATAACTTTTGGATTATCACTAATAGATTGACCTTGAATTTGCAATGATTTTGCCTCAGCTTCGGCTTTAGTAATTGTCATTTGTTTATCCAATTCAGCCTGTTTGACCTGTTCTTCTTTTTGTCTTGTTACCTGTTCTAAAGTAAGAACTTGTTGTTCTGCTAATTTTTTCTGTTTGATAGCATTATCATAATCTGGAAAGTAATTCACTTCTCTTATGTTTACATTATCAAGAATTAATTTATAAACTGCCAATTCATCCTTCAACATTTCATATACTTTATCCTGTATTTCTTGTCTTTTTTCTCCACCATATACTTCTATTGGTGAATATCTTCCCACTATTAATGATATTACACTAACTGTTTTTGCTCTTATAAGATTAGCTTCTATCCATTTATACCTCCCTTCATCAGTACCATCTGCTTCACTTACATTTTGATAAATATATGGTGCTTGTTCTGGATCAATTCTCCAGTTAATTGAGACGTCAATACCTATTTTAATACCATCTCTTGTTGGTGCCCAAATAGCATCTGCTTCTTTAACTTGACCTTCCCATTTTTTATCACTAAATGTATAAACCCAAACTGTTTTATCCATTGGGAATGTTTTATTCCATGGTGGTATTATGCTCCAACCAGAATGCAATGGTTTATCGTTTATACCCCAGGGTGTTTGTACTACATACACTTCCTGACCCGGAACTATAGTTATAATGGATTTGAGAACAATTACCCCAATAACTATAAATAAATAAATTGGTTTAAAAGGTAATTTTACTTTACCCCTTTGTTCATCAGGAGACATCTTCTTATAAATCAAGTTCCAAATTACAACAACAATTCCATAAAGCATGATTAACCACAAAATTAGATTAATAATGAAATTCATTTCTTAGATCCTTTCTTTTTAGTTTAATGAAAATTTATTTCTTTTGTCCCAATTTTAAATATAATCTAATTGGTGTTTCTATCAACCAAATGTAAAAAACCCCTATTATAAATATTACAACAAGAATTAAACTTATTCCCGGAAATAATGATACAATTAACATTGTTCTTGTCTTTATATATTTAATAAATGTATAAAAAATTATATAAAAACAAATATAATTTGCTATTAATAAATATGCTATCATTTATTTGTTAATTCTTCTGGTAATTTAATTTTTGCTTTTCCAAATATTTCATTTCTAATTTCCATCAGATAATCTCTAGATTGTCTATTATTATCCATATCCATTTTCTTTACAAGAATAACATTCCAATCAGGTTTTTCTTCATTCAACATATCTTTTAACCTAGTTTCCATAGATTTATAAGAAAAATCCAATAGTTTGAGTTTTTTCTCAAAAACATCCATTACATCTTTAGTTGGTATTATTTCAGGCCACATAATTTTATTTATTAATTTGAATAATCGGTTTCTTGGTAATGTGTTTTCTTTGTGGGTAAATCAAAAGTTTTAAGTCCAGTTGTATTTTCATTAACAACAACTGCATTATAACCCTGAACAGATTCACTTGTAGAACCAATTTTACCAAATTTTTTCTTTTGGTCTTTCAGCCATTTATCTCTAGTTCTGATACCTTCTTCTATCTGTTTTGTATTTATATAATCTCTTTCTAACATATTATAGTACATTCTGTAATTTATTTTATTTTTATTAAAGTTTCTGGTTTATTTTCTAACATTTGTTGCGAAATTTTAATTAAATTATCTTCATATTCTCTTACTTTACCCGAAACAACAAGTCTAAAATTTCCTATTTGATCTTGGATAGATAAAATTGATTCATCATTTAAGGATATTTCATTGCTTCCTATTATTTTTGTTGCTGTTTTTATTGCCCAATCATCACTTTGACCTTCATCTGTAATAAGTCTAGCATTTAATCCATATTTATCAAATAAATCCCTTATATCTTTTCTAAAATTAGAATCTTTAGCTATTTTAAATATTTTCATTTCTTTAATTCTTTCAATATAGATTTTTGAGATTTCAACACTTCTTTTAAAAGTTTATTAGTCTCTTTACCATGTTTTTCTAACAATTTTCTTTCTAACTTTTCTCTTTTTAATTGTCTAGAAATTAAATATTCTTCTATTTCTCTATTTGAATTAAACTTTTTCATCTAATTTTGATAATTTAATTGCCATATCTATATAAATCTTATATTCCCCTATCTCTTTATCTGTGAAGTGGTGTTTTTTACCTTCATCTTGATAGGTATTTAACCATTCATCAAAAGTTTTATAAATACAACCTATTTGAATGTAACCTTTTTTAGGTATATTTACAAATGAATCAGGTTTTGTTCCCATAATTTGAAGGGGAGAGGTTTCCCATGCATCCCCATAAACCCGTGCATTTCCATAAACCCGTGCAATTCCAGAAACCAGTGCAGTTCCAGAAACCAGTGCATTTCCATAAACCCGTGCA
>PLXT01000018.1 GCA_003151535.1 Methanobacterium sp. | reverse complement strand
GATGTGGGAACCCAACTTAAGAGGATTGCACTGGTTGCAAATTCTGTGCCTATTGCTGGAAGTGCTATATTAACAGCCGAACTCATAAAAGGTGTTAAGAAGTTGGCCAGGGTTGCGACTAGTAACGCTGTAATCTTGATTGATCTATCTGTACGTTTTGGTTCCATAGAAAATTGATCTCCCAAATGAATTTTGTATGGTTTACTTTAAACAATTAAATATTAATAATCATTGGATTCGATGGTAAACCCATTAGGTAAACAAATATGGTACAGAAATACAGTTTAAAAAAAGTTATGAATAAATAGAATATAAAAAAAAATTAAATCCTATAAGAAGAGAAAGAAAATGTTTGATTTATAGAATCAAACAATATTATGCTTCTGTAGGAGCCTTAGTTCTTCAGTTGAGAGTTTTTTACCCTCTTTGAACTTCTCGAATATGTCCCTTGCAATCTCCTTTTCAGCCATGTTCTTCTTTTTAGTTTTATCGCTTTCCATATTCCGTTCTTTGGCTTTGACCTTGTCAAGACCTTTATTTTTCCTTCTAATTTCATTAAGAACGGCTTTTACCTCTTCATGTTTGGCGGAGGCGGTTTCACGAGTTTCTATGAACTTGTTGTGTGCGAGATCTGCTTTTGCCCTTACTTCGTCTATGTTTTTGAAGTATTCAAGCATGCTCTCGTGTGTTTCCTGAGCTTTGTCTGAAAATTCTACAACTTTGGCGTGATGAGCTTCTGAAACTTCTTTAAGTGCAGCTGCTTCGGTTTGAACCTTTTCATCTTCTTTCATTTCTGAGAGAGTTTTACTTAGATCTTGAACCTTTTTAACTAGTTCGTTCTCTTTTCTCATGTCGAGAACTTTGGTTTCTATTGTTTTCTCTAGTTTATCAATTTCGCCCTGAATTTTAAGTATGTCTCTTCTTCCGGAGGCATATTCCATCTTTTTCAGTTCTTGATTGGTTTCATCCCGCAGTTTTTTGTACTTACGGACTTCTTGGTTGATTTTATCACGTTCATCTCGGTATTTGAGGGCTTTGTCCAGATTTTCTTTAATACTGGCATTTAATTCGTCCCGTACCTTTTTAAATTCACGTGCATTTTCGTTTAAGTCGTCTCGTTCTTTTGTAAGTACTTTGAGTTTCTTTTCGAGATCTTTTTTATTTGAAAGTAGTTCTCCAAAGCTTTTTCCAGCATCAGGGGTTGGTTCAGGTTTTGCTTCAGGTTTTACATCTGGAGATGATTTTTTATCTGAGGTTTCCTTTTTAGTTGCTTTTGCTGGGGTTTCTTTGGTTGCTTTTTCAGAGGTCTCTGCTTCTTCCTTAACAGGTTCTTCAGCTTTTGCTGGAGCTTCTTCTTCTGTTGAGGTTTCTTCTTTTTCTTCTTCTGTGTTAGTTTCTGCTATTGGTTCTTCGGGTGCTGTATCTTCAGCTTTTTCATCTCGGGCTGTTTCATCAGAGTTTTCTTCTTCTTTAAATACTGTAAGAAGTTCTTTTAAATCTCTTTTGTCAACAACAACATCTGCTTTTTCTTTTAAAACTGGTTTTGCATTAAATGCTATCCCTAAACCTGCTTCTTCAAGCATTGATACATCGTTTGCACCGTCTCCTACTGCTGCAGATTCTTCTGCTTTTATTTTTTCCATTTCCATTATCTCCTTCAGGACTTCTGCCTTCGAGCCTGTTACTAATGGGCCGCTGACATCTCCTGTTAATTTTCCATCTTCCTCATGGAGAACATTTGAAAATGCGTAATCCAAACCTAGATCATCTTTCATCCGGTCCGCGATGATTTCAAAACTACCGGTTATGGTTGCAATTTTATATCCTCTTTTTTTGAGTTCTGCAATAGTTTCTTCAGCCCCTTTCATGAGGGGAATATTTGAAACGACTTCTCTAATATCTTCCACCGAGGCACCCTTGAGCAGTGCCACCCTCTCTTTGAGGGAAGTTTCAAAATCAAGATCGCCTTCCATTGCTTTTTTAGTTATTTCTGAGATTTTTGCTTCAACGCCCATTAATTTGCCTATTTCATCTATGGCTTCTCCATCAATAAGTACGTTATCAAGATCAAATGCTATAAGTTTAATCAAAAGATCACCGAGTTATTTCGAGTAAATGTTAAAATTATATCAAATCCAGTTCAGCTAGTCGTTCTTTAGTCTTCTCTACACCAAGTTTAGCATCTGAAATACTTTTTGCACCTGTGCAAACTACTTTTCCTGAGCCGAATAATAATAAAACAACTTTAGGATCATCAAGTCTGTAAACCAATCCTGGGAATTGTTCTGGTTCATATTCTGTATTTTCAAGGTCAAGAGCAACAGATTCTAGGTTTAGTGTTTTTCCAAGGTTTGCTGAAGCAACTATGTTTTGGATTTTAATTTCAAATTCGTGGGGAATTTCAGCATCAAGTGCTCTCATCTTGTCTACAGCTATGTGTATTGCTTTTTTTGAGTCTTCTATTGACTTAGCACCTGTACACACCAGTTTGCCAGACCCAAATATGAGTGCTGCTGTTTTTGGTTCTTTTAATTTAAAAACCAATCCTGGGAATTGTTCTGAGTTGTATTCAACTCCTTCCAGGGCAGGAGCAACTTGCGGAAGGTCTAGCGACTTTCCAAGCGCGGCAGATGCCACGATGTTTTCAACTTTAATTTCTACAGTTGTCATTAAATTTCCTCCAGATGTATTTAATTTATAATCAGAATTTAGTTTAATATTCTATAAATTGATAATTACTAATCCAACTTATATAAAGGTGCTTTTTTTACCACGTTTTTATATACTTATATATAGTTTGCAACACGTTTAAATCAAATTTTTATTAATCAAAAATCACATTTTTTATGAGAGACGTGTATTGAAAGATCAAACAACAAACTATGTGGAATTAAAGGAATTGCATCGTTAATATAGAAGATTTTTGAAATTAAATTCTTGAGAGAAATATTAATTATTTTAATCCATGAGATGGTCTTAATATACTAACGTTTTCCAACCTTATATAATTTAAATGCTGATAGATAATATTATGATTAATACATTTTATATAAATTTATATAATTAGTTTTTATGATGGAGCAAATGCATTCCAAACAGATTTAAGGTTAACGGGGGAAATCTTATGTTAAGCCCTAAAAAGTATCGTAAGCAGTTATTAAATTTGGGCATCGAAGGTATGGAAGTAGATGTTTCAACCATTGATACTGCCATGGATACATTAAACCAGTTGAATGAAATGGAAAAGATATTAAAAAAAATACGGTACAATGTACGTGCAGATATCAGAAGAATCAGGCTGGAATATGTAACAAAGCTGAAAGAAGTGGATCAATCTGCCAACGTTAAAAAAGGTCTTTTTTCCAAGAAACCATCGATAGCTAAAATTACCGAACAAAAGAAAAAACTTACCCGGGAAAGAAATCTTACAATTGCAACATACGATGTAGTTGAAAATACAATAGATGACTACCTAGATCAGATAGAAAAGTCAAGATACTATATTAAAAACTCAATACAGCGAAGAGTAGGGTAATTATAATAAATTTTTTATAAATTTTTAATGTGGATTGTGACAGAAATATTTACAGGACTACTGGGGGATGCTTATTTGATAGAAGTTGAAGTCAAGGCAAGTGTAAAGGATTTTAAGGAAATTAGAAAAAAACTAACCCAAATAGGTGCAGTTAAAATAAAAACAGAACATCAAAGTGATGTTTACTATAATGCACCGCATAAAGACTTTGGTGAAACAGATGAAGCATTAAGGATACGTGAAATCCCAGAAAATGGAAAGAACCGTGTTATACTCACGTATAAAGGGGCAAAATTGGATAATGTGTCTAAAACACGTAAGGAAATAGAGGTTGATGTTTCAGATGCCGAGAATACATCGCTCATCCTGGAAAATCTAAATTTTCGAAGGGCTGCAAGTGTAACAAAGAACAGGGATATCTATCATATTAACGAGTTTATTATAACCCTTGACACTGTACAAAATGTTGGAACCTACGTTGAAATAGAAACAGAAGCCAATGAAGATGAGGATACGAGTGTACCCATCAAGAAAATATTTGGCATATACAAACAGCTGGGCATAGAAGAAGGATTCGAAAGAAGATCCTACCTAGAACTGATGGGAATAGATTAAACACCCCCGAGGTTAAAACCTTAAATAAAATAGTGTAAAAACACAGATAGTATATATATATAGGTTGAAATTTATTTTTGAACGGTTCAACAGAATAAAAAAATGAATTTAATCAATATTATTAATTTTATTAACTCAAATTTCAGATTAACATAATTAATGGAAAAGTAAACATATTTAAATATAACTGATCTAAGAAAATTCATTGATATTAATAAGTAAAAGTTAATAGATAAAAAGTAATCACTTCAGTAAGGGAAAGAAAATAAATTAATTCCACAAATCATTGGAATCGAAATCGCTAATATTTTCTTAAAATTAAAATTTGGAATTAGATATTATTTTAAATGAAAAAAAATTAGGTGGGAATCTGTTGAAATACTTTGTAAGCCCCTTTAATAAAAAAGCCAATTTAAAGTTTCCAGAGAAGATAACAGTATACGATACAACACTAAGAGATGGTGAACAAACCCCCGGTGTATGTTTAAGAACTCCAGAAAAACTACAAATTGCTAAAAAGCTTGATGAACTAGGAATCCATCAGATTGAAGCAGGATTTCCTGTTGTATCCAACGAAGAAAAGAGATCTGTCAAGGCAATTGTCAATGAAGATCTAGACGCACAAATACTTGTATTGTCGCGTACTAAAAAATCTGATATAGACACAGCCATAGACTGTGATGTAGACGGAATAATAACATTTATGGGAACATCAGACCTCCATCTTAAACATAAAATAAAGATGACACGTGAAGAAATTCTAAACGTGTGCATGAGCTCGATTGAACATGCAAAGGACCATGGATTATTTGTTGCATTCTCAGCCGAAGATGCCACAAGAACCGATCTAGATTTCTTAAAACAACTATACAAAAAAGCAGATAACTATGGTGTTGACAGGGTACACATAGCAGACACAGTGGGAGCTATAAGTCCATATGGAATGGAATATCTTGTAAAAGAAATCAGACCAGTTGTCAAGGCAGAAATAGCACTGCACTGTCACAACGACTTTGGAATGGCACTTTCCAATTCAATAGCAGGATTACTTGCAGGTGCCAACGCAGTATCAACAACAGTAAATGGAATCGGTGAAAGGGCTGGTAACTGTTCCCTTGAAGAACTGATAATGACACTAAAAATTATCTACGACGTGGACCTGGACTTTGACATAAGCAAATTCTACGAAATATCCAAACTCGTTGAATCACTCACCCATATGAAAATAGCAGACAACAAACCAATAGTGGGTAAAAACATATTCAGACACGAATCTGGAATACATGTAGATGCAGTTATTGAAGAACCATTAACCTATGAACCATTTTTACCAGAAATGGTAGGTCAACAAAGGAGAATAGTCCTTGGAAAACATTCGGGATGTCGGGCTGTCAGAGCAAAGCTCAATGAATGTGGAATAGATGTTACAAAGGATGAACTCTGCAAGATAGTTGAACAGGTTAAAAACAAAAGAGAAGAAGGTAAATATATAAACGACAAACTTTTCAATGACATTGTCCGATCCGTTAGAGGACCATTCGAACTTTAAAGAAATAGAAGTCCGAATCAGAGGGATATATTAGAAAGTAACATAAATTAATCAATTAATCCACATAATTAAAATAAGATATAAGGATAAAATATAAAAATAATCCAAAATATTCCTAAGTATTAAATGGATTTAAAAAATATTTTGAAGGATAGATCAATGAATGTAACAGAAAAAATTCTTGCAAGGGCCGCAAATAAAAAAATTGTAAATCCTGGTGAAATTATAGAGGTAAACGTTGATCTGGCTATGTCCCATGATGGAACATCTCCACCAACCATAAACACCTTTAAAAAGATTTCAGATAAAGTATGGGATCCAGATAAGATAGTTATAATCTGTGATCATACCATGCCCCCAAACACCATAGGATCAGCAGAATTTCATAAGGTTACAAAAGAATTTGCCAGAAAACAGGGAATTAAAAACTATTTCAACCATGGTGAAGGAATATGTCACCAAGTAATGCCTGAATATGGGCTTATAAAGCCAGGTTCTGTTGTTGTAGGGGCAGATTCACATACATGTACACACGGAGCTTTCGGAGCATTTGCAACAGGTATGGGTGCAACCGATATGGCATTTGTATTTGCAACGGGCAAAACATGGTTCAGAGTACCTGAAGCATTTAAAATAACTGTTGAGGGTAAACTCGGCAAATTTGTAACGGCTAAAGATGTGATTCTCAATGTGATAGGTGAAATAGGAACCTACGGAGCAACCTATAAAACATTGGAATTTACAGGCAATACAATAGAATCAATGGATGTAGCGGGCAGAATGACCATATGCAACATGGCCATTGAAAGCGGTGCAAAAAATGGGATAATGGAACCGAACAAGGCAACATTACAATATTTAAAGGATAGAACTGTCAACCACTTTGAGGTTGTCAAATCAGATAGACATTATACCTATGAAAAGGAGTTTAACTTCCAAGTTGAGGATATGGAACCCCAGGTAGCGTGTCCACACAATGTCGATAATGTTAAGCCAATATCAAGTGTTGAAGGCACCATTGTAAACCAAGCATTCATAGGTTCATGTACAAATGGACGTTTAGAAGACCTGGTACAAGCAGGGGAAGTTTTAGAGGGAAAGACTGTACATGAAGATGTTAGACTCATTATAATTCCAGCATCTGCTGAAATATACAGACAAGCTCTCCATAATGGACTCATAGATACATTTATGGATTCGGGGGCAGTAATATGCAATCCGGGATGTGGACCATGTTTAGGAGGCCATATGGGCGTTCTTGGATCCAATGAAGTATGTATAGCAACCACCAACAGAAACTTCCTAGGAAGAATGGGAGACCCGGAATCTGAAGTTTTCCTGGCTAATCCGGCTGTTGTTGCGGCTTCAGCAATTTCTGGAGAGATAAAAGATCCCAGAGGTTAAAAATGGACCAAAATATCCTTGATGGAATAAAAAGTATTGAAAATGAAGTGGGCAAGCTATCAAATGCCCAGAAAATATTACTAACAACCGATGGTTCTGTAACAACAATACTCGATGTGATCAGAGGACATGTAGCTATAGAAACTTTAGAACAGAAGTTTGTTGAAGCTGACACTGAAATGGCCCAATTACTGAACATTAAAGAGGGAGACACAGTAAATTACAGGGTTGTTGTGATAAAAACAGAAGAACCTTTAATATATGCAATTTCATTGATTGCAGTTGAAAGACTTGAAAATGATGTGAAAGAGGATCTTATAAGGGCGGATATTCCTATTGGACGTATCCTCAGAAAACATAACATAGAATCTCGTCGTGAGGTTAAATCTATTTATTTTGAAGATCCAAGCCCTGAAATTAGGGAGATATTTAAAAACAATTCTCCAATGCTCACAAGAACATATAACATAATCCACAAAGATCAAATTTTGATATGGCTCCTGGAAACTTTTCCCTACACTCATTTCCAGGATTAGAAATATTTTAAAGAAATATCCTAAACCGATTACTGTAAGGATTTTACCTTAGAATAAAAAAAATAAAAAGTGGTCAAAAAAATGGGAGTAAAGTTCAGAGACATTGTATCACCTGAGAGTATTAAATTTGAACAGTTAGAAAATAAAATAGTTGCATTAGATGCTGCTAACATTATTTATCAATTCCTTTCAAGCATAAGACAGGCAGATGGCACACCATTAAAGGATCAAAATGGAAATATCACATCACACTTCAGTGGAATACTCTACAGAACATCCTCCCTAATAGATAAAGGTATAAAACCCATATATATCTTTGATGGGACTTCAGATATCTTAAAAAAGGGTACTCAAGATAAGAGAAGGGAAGTCAAGGAAGAATCCCAGAAACAATGGGACAAAGCACTTGAAGAGGGTAGAATAGAGGATGCAAGAAAGTATGCAACAAGATCCTCAAGAATGTCCCGTGAAATAATTGAAGGTTCCAAAAAGCTCTTAGAACTCATGGGAGTACCATATATACAGGCTAAGGGTGAAGGTGAAGCTCAGGCATCATACATGGTAGAGAAGGGCGATGCATGGGCTGTGGGTTCACAAGATTATGATTGTATATTATTCGGAGCTCCTAGAATGGTTAGAAATTTGACCATAACCGGTGGTAAAGCCAATCTTGAGATAATAAATCTTGAAAATGTATTAAAGGATCTTGAAATAACTAGGGAACAGTTGGTTGACATTGCAATACTGGTTGGAACCGATTTTAACATGGGTGTTAAGGGAATAGGTGCTAAAACAGGTTTAAAACTTATTAAAGAAAATGATAATATTTTTAATGTCCTTGAAAAGCAGGATATACAATTAGAAGTAGAACCAGAAATTTTGAGAAATATATTTCTTAAACATGAGGTTGTATCTGATTATAAATTACAATGGAAATCACCAGATACCGAGGGTGTGGTTGCATTTCTTTGTGGTGAACATGACTTTTCTGAACCTAGGATACATAGTGCACTTGATAAATTTAAAAAAATCGACAACAAACAGAAAAGTCTCACAGACTGGTTTGGATAATATAAGATTGGTTCAACAAATACTCATAAAACTTTTCAACAAATTGTAGATAAAAATTAAGGATTTAAATTTGATATTCAATTTTAGGTATACTTTATTCAATTACAGATTAAAATGCAGGATACTCTCCAAAAAATTCTGCAGCATATTTTTGTGCTGTTTTAACTTGTTCAGGATATTTGACCCTTAGTTTATCCTCAAATTCATTCCTGTTATTGGAACCAGCAATTGATTTAATTACTTCAAAATAAATATTAGCAGCTGTTTCTGATGGTTTGCATGGCATTTCAAGTGTAATACAAACATCATTTCTTTTAAAAACTTCAGTTCTCAAATATGGTGCAACAGAGCTTATTAAAACTCCTTGTTCTAATTCTATTAATGGTGGTACTCCGGATATTTCCTTCCTATTACAGTCTAAGAGTTTAAGATAACTTTCAGGTTTGTAACAGTGAAGTTCAACGTATATCGTTGGGTTATAAGTCTTGATCAGCTTTAATATTCTCTTACCCATAACAGTGGTATAATAATCTGAATCTAATGTACTTATATATCTACTTTCAGGGCAATTGTAGAGTAGAAGACTACCATCATTCACATCATCATCTTTTAGCTTTTTAATAATGTTAATAGTGGTTAAACCTTCCTTTCCATGGACTCCTCCAATAAAAATGCGTGTTGGTCCATTACCCTTGATGATTCTCCTTGAAAACATGATTCTAATTTCCTGAATCTTTAAAAAAAAATAATATATTTATTGAGAATCAGGTTCCTTCTTCCCAGTTTTCAAGATATTCGACCTGTTTATTGGATAAATGGTCAATCTCAATTTTCATAGCTTTTAATTTAAGTTCTGCTACACTTATGTCTGTTTCGTCTAGTGTTTTGTAGATACCCACTTCTAACTTGTTGTTAACAAGATATTTGGCAGATAGGGCCTGCATAGCAAAACTCATATCCATTATTTCGGCCGGATGTCCCTGGCCACGTTCACCTGCAAGGTTAACAAGTCTTCCATCTGCAAGAAGGTATATCCTCCTACCGTCGGCCATAGTAAATTCTTCTATGTCAGGTTTAAGCATTTTGGTTGCTGTTGACATTTTTTCAAGGTCTTGTTTGTTGATTTCTACATTGAAGTGGCCTGAATTAGCCAGTATACAACCATCCTTCATATACTTGAAGTCATCTCCCGATACAACATCAAGATTTCCTGTAACAGTTATAAGCATGTCTGCTTCTTTAACAGCTTCTCGTATTTTCATGACACGATATCCATCCATACGTGCTTCAAGAGCTCTGATTGGATCAATTTCTGTTACTATGACATTTGCCCCTAAACCTGCAGCCCTCATGGCTACACCACGACCGCACCATCCATAACCACATACAACTATGGTTTTACCAGCTATTAAAACATTAGTTGAACCCATAATGGAATCGAATGTTGATTGGCCTGTTCCATAACGGTTGTCGAATAGATATTTCATATATGAATCATTCACAGCCATAACAGGAAATTCTAAAGCTTTATCTTTGTGCATGGCTTTGAGTCTGTGTATTCCAGTTGTTGTTTCTTCACAAGCCCCTATAATCTTATCCATAAGGTCCCTTCTTTCTCTATGGACAAAAAATATCATATCTGCACCGTCGTCGATGATTATATCTGGCTCGTGGTCGAGTACTTTGTTAATATTTTCGTAGTACTCTTCGTTTGTTTCACCCCTCCATCCATACATATTAAGTCCTAATGCTGCACCTGCTGCAGTGGCAGCGTCTTGAGTGGATAATGGATTACAACCGGTCATAGCAACTTCAGCACCGCCTGCATGGAGGGTTAAACCTAGATTTATAGTTTTTGGTTCCAAGTGTAAGCATGATGCAATTGTTATCCCTTTGAAAGGTTTTTCTTCCNNTCTTTTTACCTTCCGGTGCTAATGACATATCCTTTACATTGTAACTCATGGTTTTCCCCTATCTATTATTCTGTTTAAAATGTACTACCTTAAAATATTCTTAACTTTTTTTTATCCTTATATTCTATATATATTTAAGGCTCTGAATATATTTAAACTTTTAAATAGATGATGTATAAGTCCCTTTATATTCTTTAAACTGGGATAAACCTAAAGATCGATATTAAAATTGTAATAATATTTATCTTAAAATCAAAAAAAAAATAAAATAATTTAAAAAAGTAGGAGAAAAAACTTATCTCCTAGTATATGGAATTTAATTTAAGTAAATATTTAACTGTAATGGCTGAGATCTGTTTCCATTTTAGGTTTAACCTTTTTCATAGCTTCTTTAAAGTGTTTCATATCTACATTTTCGGATTCAAGACTTTCTCTGAGGGTTAACATAACAGCTTCACGACATACTGCCTCAATATCTGCTCCAACAAATCCTTCGGTTCTTTTACCTAGAGCTTCCAAGTCGACATCTTCCGCTAGTGGCATATTTGCTGTATGTACTTTGAATATTGCTAGTCTAGCAGCTTCATCTGGATCACCAACTTTAACGTGTCTGTCAAATCTTCCAGGTCTAGTAAGTGCAGGGTCTAATATATCTACACGATTGGTTGCTGCTATGACTGCTACATCTTGGAGTTCTTCTAGTCCGTCTATTTCTGTTAAAAGCTGATTTACAACACGCTGTGTAACACCGGAATCTGTGCTTGATCCTCCCCTTGTGGATGCTATGGAGTCAATCTCATCGAAGAAAATTACAGTAGGTGCTGTTTGTCTTGCTTTTCTGAATACTTCACGTACACCTTTTTCAGATTCTCCCACCCATTTTGAAAGAAGTTCAGGTCCTTTGACTGCTATGAAGTTGGCATCGCTTTCGTTTGCAACTGCCTTTGCTAGTAATGTTTTTCCTGTTCCGGGTGGGCCGTAGATTAACACTCCCCTTGGGGGTCTGACACCAAACTTCTCAAAACTCTCAGGATATTTAAGCGGCCATTCAACAGCTTCTTGTAATTCCTGTTTAGCACTTTCAAGTCCTCCTATATCGTCCCATTTAATGTCAGGGACCTGTACAAGGACTTCACGTAATGCTGATGGTTGAACTTCTTTAAGAGCTTCTTTAAAGTCGGATTTTGTTACAATCATCTTTTTGAGTGTTTCTGGAGATATTTCCTCGTCACCTTTGATGTCTGGAAGTACCCTTCTTAAAACTCTCATTGCAGCTTCTTTACATAGGGATTCAAGGTCTGCACCTACAAATCCATGTGTAATATCTGCCATCTCAACGAGGTCAACTTTATCATCGAGGGGCATTCCACGTGTGTGTATCTGTAAAACTTCTCCTCTCCCGTCTTTGTCTGGAACTCCGATCTCTATTTCTCTGTCAAACCTTCCGCCTCTCCTAATTGCATGGTCAAGTGCATCTGGTCTGTTTGTGGCTCCTATTACAACTACTTGTCCTCTAGATTTTAGTCCGTCCATAAGGGTTAGTAGTTGGGCAACGATTCTTCGTTCAACCTCTCCAGAAACTTCCTCCCTTTTAGGGGCTATTGCATCGATTTCATCTATAAATATTATTGATGGGGCATTTTCTTCCGCTTCTTCAAATAGTTCCCTTAGTCTCTCTTCGGATCCTCCAACATATTTGCTCATGATTTCTGGGCCGTTTATGGCTATGAAGTGGGCATCGCTTTCGTTTGCAACTGCCTTTGCTAGTAATGTTTTACCGGTTCCTGGTGGTCCGTGCATTAAAACTCCCTTTGGAGGTGAAATTCCTAGACGTTCAAAGAGTTCAGGTCTTTTAAGTGGTATTTCTATCATTTCCCTGACCTTTTTGACCTCTTCTTTGAGGCCTCCTATGTCTTCGTAGGTCACGTCAACAACATTTTTGACACCTTCAAGTTTTGAAACGTCAACTGGTTCTGTCTGAACTTCTACTTCTGTCATCTCCGTTATTTGAACAACACCTGCAGGTTTAGTTGATACTACTGCGAGTTTAATCTCACCCATAGGTGCAACATCTCTGAAGAATTCATCAAAGAGTCCGGACCTTAATGTTTGTTGTTGTTGTTGTCTCACACCTGTGATAATCATATCTCCCANNTGCTGTTCTACTGGTGCTAATACTACTTTTTTGGCTTCTTTATACTGTGCCCGTCTGACAATAACTTCTTCGCCTATGGAAGTTCCTGAATTTTTTCTTATATATCCGTCTATACGGATTATTCCTAATCCAATATCCGATTGTGATGATGCAACCCTTGTGGCTGTTAATTTTTTTCCTTCTATTTCTATAATATCTCCGTCACGTAGGTCGAGTTTCTGCATACATGCTGGATCTATCCTGGCAATTGACCTGCCTACATCTGCTTGTGAAAATGCTTCTGCAACTTTTAACTCCATTTCTTTATTTTCCATGTAAAAAAACCCTCCTTTTAATGTCTTTAATGTGGGTGAAATGATTTATAATCGTTTTAAATTGAAACATAAGTCATAACATATTTTAGTTAACTTATGTTACTATAACATTGCCTTTTCTTTTATATATACATTTGGATTTCTGATCTAAAAAACTTGTTGATAAATAATAAAAAAAAATCCGATAATATTACATCGACAGTACAATTTTTCATTAATGTAAAATTAATATCAGGGGATATAATTAATAATAGAAACTAAATTTCAAATATAATTGGTATTCCACTAAAATAATTTCTTTAACAGTTTAATTGGGATTTAATCTAATGTTTTAAAGGATATATGCCTATTAAAATACTTAATTCAAATTGAAGTTATTACAAAAAAAGAGGCATATTATTATTTTTCAAAGATTAAATTTCATTATAAAATAATACTAAAAATACAATTCTAAAAAAGAAAATGTCATGATCGAATTCTAAATCTTATATCATTTAAAAACTGTTCAAAAAGTAAAGAAACTTCTATTCAAGTACGTATGTAAGTGATTGAGTAGTGATTTTACTAGCTTGTGGATATTCTTTTAAAACAATTTCAGAGCCCTTCATTCCACTAAATACAAAAGTTTCAGTACCTGGAACACCGCACATCATGATTGGAACACAGCCATTAGGGATAGTTATTGGAGTTGGATCTTGTGTATAGTAATCTTTGATCAATTGTACTTTAGAATGATCGTATTCTGCTTTCCAACAATATCCAGTACTTGGATTTGTTCGAACATCGATAGTTTTTGTAACAATATTTGGTTTAACCACCGGAGCTGCAAATGCTGACCCAGTAACCATGGCCAAACAAAGGAATGCCACAAATAATCCTGCAATTTTAATTTTCATTTTTTTTAACCTCTAAATCTTATAAAATATGTAAATTTTCACAATATGTAATTCACATATAAATTCTTCGTGATGATTTTCACAAAATAGATAATCTTTGTGACAATTAAACATTAAAAGTTATACTATATAAACTTTTTCATATCATAAAAAAAATATAATCCCAAAAAAAATATATTCGGGATAAATCATTTAAAAAAAAACTAACGGATTTGGCTTCCAAAACCTTTTAACAATTTTTCAACCTCAAAAACTGCTATTTTATCTATGAAATGATATCTAATGGTGACACTAATATTTTCTGCTGGAATCTGGTTTCCAGAGTAGGTGTCAATTACTTCAGCATCCACCACACCATCTAATTTCTTGATTGTATCAGCAATTACCTTTGGATCACAAGATCCAGTAAATACAGCCGAAATATCGATACTCTTCTGAGCATAATTCTCTAACTTCCATTTGTAGAGTTCTTCGCTATTTATTACCTCTACATTTGATAATTTAAGCTGGGTGGTACTGTTATTTTGACTGATTATTAAATAATCGGGTGTAAGCTCTTTTAAAATACCGACATGGACTATTCCAGAATATATATGTCTCAGACCAACTTCTTGACCTACTAAATTCTTTAAAAGACTTAATTCTTCTGTTAGGGCAGATATGGCCTTATCAGATCTTCCAAGTGCCGATTCTACATCATCAAGATGTTTGGCAGCCGAGCTCATTACATTAACAAAACCATCTTCATCTTCTTTTGAAATCATATCCTTGAGCTCCACAAAGGTTTCAAGAAAGGTTTCATGGGCCTCATTAATAAAGCTGTTCTTAGTTTGGATAGAATAAACCAGATAAGGGTTTTGGGCTGTTATTCTTGCTATGGTATCCAACATAAGATTGTAAATAGGACTCGCAAATTTCCTAGATTCCTTAACATCTATGTCAAGTTTTTCAATGGTTGAAGCTATACTGATATATGCAAAGTGGGTTAACCCTTGAACAATACTTATCATCCGATCATGAATCTCTGGTGTGGTGACTATTACTCGGCTATTTTCAGATTCTAAGAATTTATAAACTTTATCATACCATTTACCTGTTTTAACAGGTGTTAATACAACCACTTGGCCGTCAAGAGACCTTATCCTTGGACCGAACATTGGATGTGTAGGGAGTACCTCAACACCAGCGGCAGCATACTCTTGCATAACCCTGGAAGGTTCCATCTTTACCGATGTAACATCTAGAAGAAGGGATCCTTCCTTCATTTTTGGTGCAATTTCCCTTATTATTTTAGGTGTAATATCGATTGGAATAGCTATAACAACCACATCGGCAGTTGAAGCAGCTTTATCATTGTCTTGAGTATAATCTACACCGAGCTTTTTTGATACTGATTCACCCGTTGTAACATTTCTACCAGTTATAACTACATTAAATCCTTTCCCGCTTAGAAATGAAGCTATCCATTTCCCTAAGCCTCTTGTGCCCCCAATTACAGCTATTTTCAAATATATGTCTCCTAGTTAGTTATAAAATTCTATGAATAATCCTCTTTCTTAATTATAAGCTTTATATCTACTATTAACATTTACAACATAAAAAAATAGGGGTTAATCAAGTAATTTATAATCGAAATAAAATCCAGTAAATTATAAAATAAAATCTAACAATAAAGTACTAAAAATTTGGACATTTATCATCAAAAAGCTGTTATATAGTAGATTTCCTACAATTTTTAAACCAAATCAATTAAAGAATCAAACCTTTAATCCCTAAAATTTATTAAAATATATTATTAATGGTTTAAAATAATAAAATAATAGATTGTAAAAGTTTTTTATAATGAGATAATGAATCTGAATTATAGTCAAGTACCTATCATT
>PLXT01000009.1 GCA_003151535.1 Methanobacterium sp. | reverse complement strand
ACTTAGTTTCAGTTTTTATCCCTCCTTAGATTTACAAAAAATAACTTAAGGATTTATAAGATATAAATATTTTCTATAACGATTAATCATTAATATTCGTAATTCATAATATTATACGAATATCATTATAGTTTCGTTCATAATTGAAATCCAAGTTTATCTAATATTATTTTGTACTTTCTCTTTAAAAAATTATTCGAACATCAATCAATTTATAAATACATAAAAAAGGGATAACGACAAGTTTAGATTATTCAAAAATCCAAATTTACTCATTAATATCTAAATATTATTCCCATTAGGAGTTATTATTATATATTTACTAAATATTAAATTCTGACAATAAGTAATAAAATTAAAAATTTGAAAATCATACAGCTGATAAGTTTCATATTTTTTTCTGGTATAATTATCACTAGTTACTTATAAACGATAAGCCAATTTGAAATATAAAGTTAGCGAGGGAAAAATGACAGGTCAACTTGGTATGTTAGGAGTAGGAATTATTCTCTGGATAGTAGTAATATTAATTGCTTTAATAATGATTTACAGACATAGAAGGAATTAAAAATTTACTATTTGATATATTCCAAAATATTAAATTATTCAAAATTATTTCATTATAATAACTTATTAATTCTATTTTTTGACAATGATCTTAAAATAATTAAGAGCTTAAGATCCAATTAATGCTAAAATAAAAAGAGTTAGTCAAAGATCAGCAAAAGTTGGTAGGTATGCATCTTAATGTTAACACATGCCCCATAATAGCATACTATGAAGAATATTGAGAAGAAGTGTACTTAAACAGGCGGTTCTAGATGAATGTGCCCAATTAATCTTGGGTTCTGCAACGATAACATAAACTTTTAATGAACCTGAGGGAGTAGTACATAACTCAATAAATGTAGTTAAAGAAATCTATCTGATAAAACTCGATATTTATTCCAATTCAATAAAAATTGATTAATATGATTTTTTTGTTGCTATTAACTATAGGAAATTTGTTCCTAATTTTAATCATAAAAATCAAAATATACTAGTAATTTCATACCATTTCATTTGATTTTTCTTCTTTGAGTTTATCCAATTTAATTTTGGCCTTTCTGAAGTTACTGAGAAAACTTTCTTTTTCAGTTATGGGTGTAATTTCAAGACCAAGACTCCGATGCTCTGCAATCCAGTCTTCAGTAAAAATAGGAATGTCTATTTTAATAGGTTCTTCTGTGGGGTTAACAACAATTAAGTTTCTGTAAGGAAACTGCGTTTCAACTATGTATCCTCCAACACTGATTATGTGCATGGCTCTTACAACAAACTTCATATAATCACCTGATTATTCTTTAAATTTAAGTAAATTTTCTATTTTTCAGTTATATCCTAAAATGGTTTTTTTTGATATTAAAATAATTTATAGGAATGATGCCACTATTGCCAATATTCCAATAACAGATACACCTGCAACAGTTGGATAAAATTGTTTATAAGTGAATATAGGCGAAAAGGCACTCATAATTGCCATTAAGATTGGGAATATTAGTGCAACAGCTATTGTAATTAGTATGGTCCAACTGAACAAATTCGGCGGAATTCCTAGAAACAACGTAGTGAAAATACTTGCAAGGACAAACATCAAGAATCCCCTTGTTATATAGACATATGCCCTATATTTAGCAGCATATTCCATTAAAGGGCCTTCTATTACGTCAGCTTTTGTTTTTAATATCGCAAATGGGTATTCATTCAAGAGTATCATGTAACCTATGAAGAACACAATCGCACCCAATACACCTGCTAAAGTGAAAAGTATTGGCCCATGTACTTGCTGATATGCCATTATGCCACTTAGGTATATACTCCTAGACATCGCAACAGGAACAAATAGCGCAATGTACAATGGAAAAGATCCAAATGCTATTAACCTATATGCTCGCAGCGAGCTGAGTTCCTCTAGGTATGACCTGTGAGTATCTGGATGTTTAGCACCTTTAACAATGTCTGGGAAAGGCATTTTAAGTGACATAACAGATTTTGAAAGTGACCCCATGAACATGTAAATAACTTCTTCAATCTTTAAAAGACCTACAATAGCTATAATACTAGTGAATGCAGCAAATACGTAAAGTTGAGGCATTAAGATTAATAATATGAATAATACAGATAAAAAACTCACTACTGGAAGGGCATTATACAATTTTGGCATTGGAGAGTGTGGTTTTATTGTTTCCTTGAAGAAAAATTTTAAAGGTGCCATTATACCTGCACTTGATATTGGCGGGCCAACTCTCTGCTGTATTCTTGCCTGTACAAACTTCCTTTCGATCCCCGGAAGCCATACGCTGACTAATAAAGCCACTATTAAAGTTCCTATTATGGCGATTAGGGAAGTTATTGGTGTCATCATAATCTCCTTTTATATTTTGATTATCTGGATTGCTCGATCGGTACATGTGAAACAAGGATCGCACTGCACTATTGCAAGCTGTGCATCTGTTATATGGTGACCTACAGCTGCATATTGCATTGCACCTATATTAGTAATTGAAGGTGTTCTTATAATGGAGTTTCTTACTCTTCCATCTTCAAGAGAGTAGGAATGATATAGCTTACCCCTTGGAACCTCTATGTAACTCTTGGTAATTGGTGCATCCTGCATCTCCCAACTTCTGTTGGTTATTTTACCATCTGGTAAATGGTCAAGGGCCTGTCGTATTATTTTTGTTGCTTCAGGAATTTCTAGAACCCTGCAGAGAAGGTTTGATTTTACATCTCCATCATCCTGAGTTATAATATCAAATTCAAATGGATCATATGCTTCCATTTCACGTCTAAGATCTATCTCAACACCAGTAGATCTTAGTGTAGGACCTGTTGCAGCCAGTTCTATTGCTTGTTTCTGTGATAATACACCCACCCCGGTGACACGGGCCATTATCATTGGATCTGATACGAATCTATCGGCAAATTCCAATATTTTTTCATCAATTATGTCCATGCCTTCTCTTATCTTCTGTATCCTCATTTCATCAAGTTCACAGCGAGGTCTTATACCACCGATTATGGATACTCCATATTGGACCCTGTTACCCCCTATCATCCTTAAAATTTCCATAACTGTTTCTCGTATGTAAAAAACCCTCATTGCGAATGTTTCATGTCCTAAAACTTCACTTCCATGGGCAAGATAAAGCATGTGACTGTGGAGGCGTTCGAGTTCTTCCATAATAACCCTTATATATTGAGCCCTTTCTGGTACGTCTATTCCAATAGCCTTTTCAGCCACAAGAACAGAATTCCATATGTGGCTGTTGGAACATATTCCACAAATTTTTTCGGTCAAACTGTTAGCCTTTTCAACAGGAAGACCTTCCATTATTCTTTCAATACCTCTATGGTTAATTCCTATTGTTATTTCAGCATCCCTAACAATTTCATCCTCAACAAACAACCGAACCCTATAAGGTTCTATTGCTGCAGAGTGCACCGTTCCCATAGTAACTTCTGTTTCGATTACCTTTTTATCGGTTATATTGTTATCTTCATTCATTAAATCCACCTTTTAATTTCCTAATTCATTTCATCTATATACATTAGTTGCAGATTTGATTATTAAGATCATTTTGCATTCAGTAGTAATGGTAATGCAGCAACAACTCCAGAGAGTATATCTTCGGGTCGGACAGCACACCCAGGAACTTTAGCATCTACGGGAATGATCTTGTCTACTGGTCCAGCAATTTCTTCTGATGGTATATCCCCATGAATGTTCTTGTAAACTCCTCCCATCAGTGCGCAGGCTCCAGCTGCAATAACAGCCTTGGGTTCAGGAATTGCATTATATATCTCGATTAATGGTTTTTCATTGTGTTTTGTGACAGGGCCAGTTACTACCAGCACATCGGCCTCTCGTGGATTCCATGTTAAAAAAACCTTGTACTGTTCTGCATCGTACTTAGGAGAGAATATGCAGTTAACTATTTCAATGTCGCAGCCATTGCATCCTCCTGTGTAAACAAGCATAACGTGAATGGCTCTTGCCCTTGAATATGATTTTAAGCTCATATCATTCCTCTTTGAAGGTTATGGTAATTTAAGTTTAATGATTTTCATTTAAGTATGTTATAATCTTAATGATTGTATCAGTTGTTTGAAGACCTATTCTTTCCTTTTTTTTAGTATGGCCGAATCTGATAAGTACTGGGAAATGAAGGCAATTTTGTCATCAGAAATTTTAACAGGTTGCTTTAAAAGCTGTGATATATCAGATTCAACTATTCCAACATCATTTGGATGTATTGTACCTGCTTCCCCGAATAAAGCATATAATGGACAAAAATCATGACAGTAATAACAATTAACACATTTGAAACTGTCTAGTTGAGGTATCTGATCCTTTACAAGGCCTTCCATGAGTTTTATTGGTTCTGGAAGTTTCACCATTGTAATTGCCTTTGTTGGACATGCATTGGCACATCCACCACAGCCTATACATGAAACCTCAGCTACCTTCTCTGTTGGAACTATTCTACCTCCAAGGATTTTACTCCGCAGTTCCATATCAGTTACCCTATCGGATGCGAAGAGAATCCTTTTTATGTTGGTGATGGTTCCCTCCAGAAATATTCTTATAAAATTTTTCATTATGATACCTCAAATTCTCTTTCAAGTATTATTGCCTTTGCAGGACATGCGTTAGAGCAAGCTCCACAGTATGTGCACTTTGAATCGTCTACAACCATCCTTCCTTTAGAATCTTCTTTGATTGCATCTTCGGGACAAACTTTTGTACATAATTTGCAGTTCATACAGAGATCATTCTGTACAAAGCTAAACCCTTCTTTTATTGTCTTCTTAAGTGTGGCAGTACGCGGTATAGCATTAACTGGACAATGTATTGCACATTTCTCACATAATATGCACTTTTCTAGATCAACATCGATTGAACCTCTTTTAAGGGTGATTGCACCTTTAGGACAGATTTCTGAGCATATTCCACAAGATATACAATCTTCAGTAACATTTCCGTCCCATTCAACTGTTTTTAACGCTCTTGCCTTGTTAATATCGCATGATTGGACACATTTTCCACATGATACGCAGAAACCTTTTATATGACGATCAGGATCTTCAGAAAGTCTTATTGTACCCACAGGGCATACATCAAGACAGTCCATAGTTGTGCAATCCTCGCATAATGTTGGGTCATAGCGGAGTTTACCATCAATTATACGCAGTGCTCCATGATTGCACGCCTCTGCGCAGAGTCCACAATTTAGACATGATACAATTGATCCTGTAGTCTTCTCACCTTCTTCAGGTTTTCTTATTTTAATATTGAAATTTTCAATATACATAGCACTGTTAGGGCATTCAGAAACGCATTTTAGGCAGAGTGTACATTTTTTTTCGTCAATTACTCCGTCTTTAATTGCCCCTACAGGACATACATCTTCACACATCCGGCAATCTGTACATTTGCCTTCTGAGTCTATATCCACCATTATTGCCCCTGTTGGGCAGTAATATTCACATCTTCCACAAATGGTGCATTTTTCAGGATCTGTGCATATGTTCAGCCTTTTAACATTTTCTTCAGGTATCTCAACTCTTGATCCTGGTTGAATTGTTAATTGGAGTGATTCCAGGAATTTGAGTTGTCGATCATCAATAACATCTTGGGCATCTGCTCTTGCATTAATTGGACAAGCATCCACACAAATTCCACACCGTGCGCATATGCCCTTTACAACACCTTCTTCAATTTTTATACTGTTTACTGGACAGGTCATCTCGCAGACACCACATGCATTGCATTTGGCTCTGTCTACAACAAAACCTCCATATCTATTTTTGAATATGGCACTGTTAGGGCATGCTTCTGCACATGCACCACAGGTGATGCAGCTGAATGCTTTACCCTCGATGATTCTTATTGCTTGTGTTGGGCATTCTTCAACGCACTTTCCAATGCCTTCACATTTATTTGTTGATAGGAACATGAGCATTACCTTCTAAATTTAATTTTGATATTCTTCATTCTAATATTATCCTCTTCCAAATGTTAATTTACCAACGATAATTCCTGCAAGGGCTGATATTAATCCGTTTGCGAATACAGAATCTGTGTACCATGGGAAAGGACCTTGCTGATAAGCAATTATTACTATGACTATTGCAAGAATCACATAGACGGATGCTGGAAAATTTAATTTGCTTCCTATGCTAGGTTTGATTCTGGTTCCTAGTACGAATCCTATTATAAATCCAAGGATTAGTGGCCCTATGTAAACCATTTTATTTACTCTCCATATTCTTGAGAAGTTTATCACTTTCTAAAAATGTTATAACTACGGCACTTAAACCTACTAAGACCTTAAGACCAACAACAAAGTTCAGGTATGGTATTATACCAGCATGTAATGGATCTGGATAGTCAAATATGGTTACTATGTACGGTGGTACTATGTGGTAAAGATCTACTCCTAAATTGTACATAAAAAATCCTGTTGTAAAAAGTCCTGCAAGTCCCAGGAATATGTATCCAAGTGCACCAATACTTTCAATAGATGCCATAAAATTGTCTGATAATTTTATAGGACTTTCATCTAATCCATAAACAATAAGACAGAATATTATTCCCGATGCTATAATAGCTCCTCCCTGAAATCCTCCTCCCGGTGTTATGTGACCTCCGAGTATCGTAAGTGCTCCATAACATATTAATACGAGCGATGCAGGGAATACGAATAGTTTGAGTATGGTAGTAGTCATTAATCATCACCTCCAAGATCGACTTGTCCCCTTCCAAAGATAAGAAGGGTTACAATAACAGCAGTAACAAGTATTAATGCTTCCCCTAGGGTATCATATCCTCTCCAATCGAATACAACATTTGTTACCATATTTGGGGCAATGTGGGGACCAACCCAATTGTAAATGTAACTTATACCCGGGTAGATCATTGGTTTGAAATCAATTATGGATTGAAAAAATGGTACTGCAAACGCGACCAGAGCAAGTCCAGCTATTAAATTTCTTAATCCATCAGCCATTCAAATTCCCCCAGTAGAATAGTGTTACTATGATTCCAAGGCCTATAATTACATAGAAGCTCATGCTTGCGAGTGAGTCATTTTGTTCTCTTTTGAGACGTGGCATAATGGGCATGGCCACAATTGCCAGTACAAAGATCAGCACAACCGACCCAATCATTAGAGTTTTATTCAACAATCTAAGCATTACAACTGCAATTAAAAGGGTGGATATAATTGTTATCTCAGCCGTCAACATTGAAGAGGCAGCCATATTTGAGACAGGTTCATCATCCCCTGTTTCCATTCTAACATCCTTTATTTTTTTCAGTATAATATCATAGATGTTCATATAATCCCCCTTTCATTATGCAATGCTCATCGCCATCCCTTGTAAGAAGTTGGTTGCAATCTGTGGGAAAAGACCAAACACTAAACAAACAACCAAAAAGGCCACCATTGCAACTAACGTAATGTTGGGTATTTTTTCATTTTTAATTTCAAGATCAGCAGGCTTTGGCCTAAGATAAATCGTATGGAAAGCCCTCATAAATGTCATAAATGTAACGATACTGAGCAATACCATTATTATAGCAATTTCTGGTAGTCCACTATTTAAAGATGCTTGGACCAACATCAGTTTGCTTTGGAAGGCATTGAATGGTGGCACACCAGCCATTGCAAGACCTGCCAGTAGAACTAGAAGCGCAGATTTAGGTGTTTCAACCAGCATCCCACCCAATTTACGCATGTCTGTTTCTTTAGTTTTGTACATTATGGTTCCAAATCCTATAAACAGGAATGCAGTAATAACAGCTTCATTAACTGCCTGGAAAAGTCCTGCCGTTATACCTAATGCTGTTCCAAGACCTAAACCTATTCCTATGTATCCTAATTCCCCCACCGCAAGGTAAGCTATTAAGCGTTTGAAATCTGTTTGGGTTATGGCCATTGTAATACCCAATGTCATTGCAACGAGTGATATCCCAATGATAAATATATGTGCAAAAGGCAGATATGAAAATATTCTGAGGATAATTATCCCGATAGCAACGAAGCTGAATACTGAAAATGCTTGTAAAAGAGCAGCACCTGTTGGTAATGCCTTACTGTACATTGCAGACTTAATTGTGTGGAATGGTGGAAGACCTGTACCATAAAGCCATCCAAAAATAATTAAGCTACAAGCCATTAGTAAAACCGGACTTTGAGGGTTTACAAGACCATGCTGTATTGAATATACTATATCTGTAATATTAACGTTACCCGTAACCCCTAGAAGGAGAGCTATTCCAATTAATAGTAACGGTGAAGCTATACTTCCCAATATCATGTATTTAAGAGCTGTTTCATAGTTATAATCCACCTTCGAAACCAGCACAATACCCACTTGTGCCAGCGCTGCTATCTCAAAAAATACGTAAAGATTGAATATATCATCTGATAAAAGCATGGCTATAATTGATGCTGTTCCCATTAACATCAAATAAGCATAAACTCCTGAAGCCTTTTTTACTTCGTAAAGAGAGATGTATATTGCAAATAATGCTATGAATCCCAGTATTACTATCATTAGCTTCTGTGCACTTCCAAATACATAGGTAATAGCTGGGTGGAAAATGTTCAGTGCAGTGCCTGTTATCAAAGTTGGCAAACCCACTGCAATTGTTGGATTCTGTGCTAAAGGAGGATATCCTCCAAAGTACTGCACACCATAATTTGCAATAAGAGGCACTGTTGGAAGCGCTAGGGCAACAATTATAGATATTGCTTTAACAGTTCTGGTCCTTTCATGGAGAAGGTTCAAAAACAGAGCACAAGTAATAGGAATAACTACCATCAGAGGTATTAAATAGTTCATACAGATACCTCCATTATTCCATTATAAACATGAACAATGCAAACAGAATTTGACTCTGTTTTTGTTCTTTTATGGTTTGACGAGAAGATTGAAAGCATTTAAATTACTCTCCAAGAATCTTTGATGCACTCAAAGATCCATATTTTTTGTTAAGTAAGATTATTATTCCCAGCATCACAGCCATTGTACTTGCCCCTATAACAATACTTGTTAGAACCAGAGCAAACGGGAGGGGATAAGATGCATTTTGTGAAAAATTGCTCATTGACATACCAGGTAAGAATATATAGACTATTCCCCCCACTTTGTAACCCATCGCAATTAAAAACAAATTGGCACCATCGCCTATAAAAGCTAATGATATAACTTTTTTTATGAGATTGTCCAGGAACAGTGTACCGAATATACCTATTACTATCAATGCTCCTGCTGTTAAAAGTGATGCAAGCTGCGTGTCCATAATCATATTAATCCTCCACCCTACGTGTTCTGTAGACTGCCAGTGCAAAAAATACAGGTATTATCGCCGAACCAACAATTGCCTGTGTCAGTGCAACATCTGGAGCCTGGAGGTATTGGTATAGGAAAGCCAGTGAAGCTCCGGGAATTCCTGTTAAAATTGCGGCCTTTAGGAGATCTCGTTGCATTAAACATATAATTGACCCTAAAATCGTTGTTATCATGAAAATGTATTCGATCATTGTTCTTCCTCCCCATAGAAATAACCATTAGCAACTGCATGAGCAGCGAAAGGTGCTAAAATGAAGTATGCTCCAGCCATAAGGGGTTCATTAAGGGCAAAAAGTACTATTATAAGGGCTATATCAGCAACCCCGAGCATATGTATTCTGGCGTATATTATATTTTCAATATTGTCGCCATACCTCAAAATTCCATAAGCTGTTAAAATTACTAAAAAAGCAGCTATCAAAAGTATTGCTGACTTTATCAATGTTATTATATCGGTCACTTGATCATCCTCTTAAAACACTTGCAAATGCTATTGTTCCTACAGGACCTAGAAATATCAACGCAGTTGCTATGGTATCACAGAAACCTAAACTATACAAATTCTGAACTAGTACCAGCATAGTAGCCACTGCAATACTTAAACCCGATAAACCAACAAGGGACATTGCAATTTTCTTCCTAGTTGTAATCCTTATTGTGGCCAATGAAAAAATTGCAAGGGCCCCCATGAGAATATATTCTGAAATTACCAGTATGTTCATTCTAACATCCCTTTTATGTATGGTTCAAATGGAATTACTTCTCCTGCACTGCGAGGAGATATTGTTGCGACTTTGATTATACAATTTTCAGAGTCTAGATCGATTGAAAGCGTTCCAGGAGTTAATGTTATGCTGTTTGCAAGTATGGTCTGTGATATTGGTCTTTTTAGCTCTGTTTTTATTTCAAATACTACGGGTTCAACCTTTCCGTTTAAAACTCTTGTGGCGACATCTAGTTCTGCTTTGAGTATTTCAATGATGAGAACAATGAAATAAGCTATTCCATAGAATATTCTGGTTATAAACATTGTGAATTAACTCCCTTTTTAATTCTAACTCGATGAATCATGAATAATTAACATGGCAACAGATATAAACCCTAAGTTTCATTCATAAATAGGAAATTTAAACCATGATAATTAATTCATCATTATAAAACATGATATATATAAAATTAACTAAAAGATTTTACACATAAAATTTTATGTTTTAAATTAAATTGTATTGTATATCTATTGTGACAGTTTCTAACAATTAAATATTGATATTATATTTATAAAATTATTTTAAAGATTTTTTTCTATATTTCCGATTCAAATATGTTTTAAAATATTTTGAAAACAGTTCTTATATTAAACTAGATGAAAAAAATCCCACTATACTCAGGAAATTATTACCGTATAATACAACTGATGCAATAACACAACCGGCCCAAATGGCCAATAAAGTAAATCCAGCTCTTTTTTTAAATTTTATAGACGATATGGGATTTATTAGCTGAACACCCGATGGGGTAAATAGGTCTAATATCACGTGACTTAAACATCCTAAAAAAAATGCTAAAGATACATAGTAAATGTTAAATCCTAGGTTAGATGTGAAAATCAGGCCTACGATAATCAAAAATGCATATATCGGGACAATTTTCTTATTTAAAATTACAATTCCCAGAATTAGTGAAATAATTATTAATGTAACCTTCAAACTCGTGTATTGGGTGATTAAATTATGAGCACCCAAAACAAAGAATGATACACAAGCACTTATGAAAACTATCCCAATAATGGAATGCATCAGTCCCCTATGTTCTGAAACATAGAATAACAAGGCCATCAAAGCAATTAGAACACCCACGAGATATGGAAAATGAAATATGTATAATATTAAAGCTAAAATAACACCCAACAAACCTATAATTGTAATATTTTTTTGGTTAACCCTATGATCCATGTCTATAATGGATGCACCAATCACAGCAAGTGCAATGTAAAAGATATCTGGAAAAAATGGGAAGACCATTATTATGGAGACCAAAACATGTTCTTTGTAAGATGGCATTTTATCGCACTCACTCAAATATTAAAGATAAAATTTCTAAATTAATAGAATTTTTAAATTTATCATTATATAAATTGATTAAACTACTCCGAAGTACTTCAGATAAGATATCATTTGATTGTATGATTTTTCAGGACCTCCTGGAGTTACTTCACAGTTTTCTGAGACAACCTCACATGTGACTGCTGATGTACCTTTGAGGTTTGATTCATCTTCTATAGCCCCACCATATAATGAACCGGCATTATTATGGCAAATGACCTTGGATGATGTTATTTTAGTTATATATTTTGCAATAATAAAACTCTCAGGACAAGGGTTCTTTGAACAAAAAACACTCTCAATTCCAGGATTGCTCCTTGGTTTGGTTGAATGAAAATCGGCTAAAGATATAACTCTAAGACTATCAGCGGTCTTAATTATTTTATTTGAAGCAGACCCTGCTACAGCCGCACTTCTGTTTATATCAAATCCTTTAAACCTTCTGGAATTTTTCATAGTAGCTTCTGGAATTGCAAAAGGAATTATATATATGGTTCCATTGATATCGCTTCCCCATAACTCTTCAGCCAGCCATAAAGCAGCAATCTGAGGAGGAAGTTCATTGCCATGAACTCCAGCAATAAGCATAATTTTAGGGGACAAATCACCTATCCTTATCATTGGAGTTCCATATCTCGCAGCTTTTAATAAACGATTAGCTATGGGGCCATTAGGTATGTATGTATTGAGATTTTCATTTTCACTGACTCTTCCCCCAGTTTTCTTTGAAATAATTTTAATATCATCTTTAACCATCAAATCACTCAGTTTAGACTTTATTTCGTTGAAATTCAAGATTTTATTTTTACTGGAAGAATAATTAGGAATTGAGCAATATTCTATTAATTTTATTAAGTTACAATCTATTTTATCTAGTTTTTCATCCACGTAAATCCATTAAGTTTTTGTTTGTTAGATTAAATATAGAATATTGACATTATTAAAAGGCAATTAATCATTCTTATCAAGTTTTAACTAGCTTATCCAATCATTATTTAATAAGTCACCAAGTAAATAGTAACTTACATCAAATCGATTATCCAATTTTTTAAACTCTATTTAAGTATATTATTTCATAATTAAAATTCAATGGATTCAATATGGGTTTATAAAAAATGTGCGATATTAAATAAGAATATATATTTGGAAGAATAATTAATTTAAATTGTTTTGTCATGTATACGAATAATATCGATACTGGCTAATTTTGGTTTCATTTTATTTTCTTATTAAACAAGTATTATATTACCAAAGGTCACAACTTAAGTTAAATTTTCTAATAGTTTTAATAAAGAACATAAACAATTATATGTTGAAATGAAGCAAATCTTCATATTTGTTACGAGTTAAGAAATTTAGACTGACCAAATAAAAAAAATTATAAAATTAGGAGATTAGAAATGGAAAAAGTTGTTCTTGCATTCAGTGGCGGATTGGACACGTCCGTATGTGTGAAGTTACTCCAAGAAAAATATAATATGGAAGTAATAACGGCATGCGTAGATGTGGGTCAGCCAGAAATAGAAATAATACGGCCTGCACAAGTTGCAAATAAACTAGGTGTAAAAAAACATTACACAATTGAGGCAAAAGATGAATTTGCTGAAGAATTTATATTCAGGGCAATAAAAGCCAATGCAATGTATGAAGGATATCCTCTAAGCACATCTTTAGCTAGACCCCTTATTGCTATGAAAATTGTTGAATTAGCTGAAAAAGAAAACGCAGATGCAATTGCTCACGGTTGTACAGGGAAAGGAAATGATCAGTTCAGATTTGAATCCACAATAAGATCTGGATCTCTCTGCAGCATAATAGCTCCTGTAAGGGATTTAAGTTTAACTCGAACAGAAGAAATAGCATATGCAAATGAAAATAGCATACCTCTACCATATGATAAGGAGTACAGTATCGACGAGAACCTCTGGGGCAGATCTATTGAAGGAGACGTATTAGAAGATCCTATGGTAGAAACACCTGAAAAAGCATTTGAATGGACAGTTTCAACAGAAAATGCTCCAGAAAAGGCACAATACATAGATATAACCTTTGAAAATGGTGTTCCAGTAGCAATTGACGGTATCAAAATGGGTGCTGTGGAGATCGTTACCGATTGCAATCGTATTGCAGGATCACATGGTATAGGAAGGATAGATATCATTGAAAACCGTATTATAGGACTTAAATCTCGGGAAAATTATGAAACTCCAGGAGCAGTTCTTATACTAACTGCGCATAAAGCACTTGAACAGCTTGTTTTATCACGAGAAGAACTTAAATTTGCAGAAACAATCACACAAACCTATTCAGATATAGTTTATAAAGGAATATGGCACGAACCTCTTCGTGAAGATTTAGACTGTGTTATCGATAATATGCAGAAACGTGTGACAGGACTTGTTCGATTAAAACTTCATAAGGGCAGTATAAAAATACTTGGACGTGAATCTCTCTTCAGTCTTTACAGTGAAGAAGCTGTTACATTTGAAGATAAAGAAACCGATCAACGTGAAATGGCCGGAATGGTTAAAAATTACGCTCTTCAAGCTGCATGCTATCAGAGAGTTTGTAAAAAAGATTAAATTGGAGGATAACAAAATTTTATCCTTCAATTTATTTGGAATATATTAAATAAAAAAATTATAACAAATACACTTTACAATAAATAAAGTCTAATAAAAAATGACCATTGACACAATTTTTCTTGGAATTATTTTGGCAATAATAATAGCTATTGGTTTGATAATTCTATTCAAGGCAGCAGGCTTGATAATTAAAATCTTATTGCATATGATCTTCGGACTCATACTCCTGTTTATAGTTGATTTAGTTCCATTTGTTCACGTGCCCATTAATATCCTTACAGTCTTGGTAGCAGGATTTGGAGGGTTTATTGGAGTCATTCTCCTCATTATATTAGGTTTATTAGGATTTTATTAGCTAATTCTAAATACCAATGGAATATTTTTTAAAATATCGCTAGCAAGGAAATTATATCCATATGTTTTCTTAGCAATATCTCCAGCAGCCCCATTAATAAAAGATCCTAAATAAGCTGATTCATATGCATCATGACCTTGAGCCATCAAACCCCCAATAAGGCCGGCTAATACATCACCAGTGCCCCCTACAGTCATACCAGGATTTCCAGTAGAGTTGAGTTTAACTGATTTACCATTTGAAATAATATCTGTACTCCCCTTAAGAACCACTGTACAGTTACACTCCTTAGAATATTCCAAGACAATATCAATTTTTTGGCTGAGTTTTTCAGGAACATCAACACCAAAGAAAGCTTTGAATTCTGATTTGTGCGGTGTTAAAACCATTTCACTCCTGTTTTCAGAGATCAAATCTGAATCTAAAATTTTTAAAGCATCTGCATCAATAACTGAAGGTTTTTGAATTTTTTCGATCATTTCATTCAATGCCAGATTTGTTTCTTCTTCTACTCCAATTCCACAACCTATAACCATTGAATCGGCTTTTGTTGATAGTTCCAATATTTTAGAAGTATCATCAAAATTTATATAATTATCAGAAAGACTCTTAACTATTAAATCGGGTGAATAAGATCTGATTGGAGAAGCTACACTTTTAGGACATGCAACAGTTGATATATCTACACCAGACCTTAGAGCAGAGATTGCTGCCAGTGTAGGAGCACCAGAATATTCATTACTACCGCCTACAACCAATACATGGCCATTTTGACCTTTGTGTGAAGCTTTTTTCCTCCCATTTAATCTTAGTAAATCACCCGGCCCTGTGAACAGCTCAACTTCCTTTGGAATCCCTATATCACAAACATTAATAGTTCCCACATACTTTGTTTCCCCATTTTTAATACCTTTTTTCTGTTTGTGGAAAGTTATTGTAAAATCTGCTTCGACAGCCTTGTTATGGACCATGCCAGTTTGAGGATCTAACCCCGTTGGAATGTCTACTGCAATAACAGTACAATTGGAATTATTTATAATATCGACAGCACTTGAAACTGGTTCTCTAAGGTTTCCTTTGGTACCTGTACCAAGAATTGCATCTACTACAATTGATGAATTTGTAGATTCCAGTTGTGATGAATCCCTAATAACATGAATTCCTAATGAATTTGTTTTAATATTTATATCTTTTAGTATTTCCCAGTTTTTAAGTGATTCAGATGATTTTATGTCTAATGGATGCCCAAGAAAATAAACATCAACTTCATAGCCCTTATTTAGAAGATGTCTTGCAGCCACAAATCCATCTCCCCCATTTCCTCCAGTACCAGCAAATATTGTAACTTTGCATGGTTTTGAAATTTCAAATATCTTATTTGCTACACATCTTCCAGCATTTTCCATCAATGTAAACTTTGAAATCCCCATTGCATTGGCGTTGGCATCTATAACCTTCATATCCATTATATTCATTTTATCACCACTTAAAAAAATAAAAAAACGTTGAGAGGGTAAAATACTAAAATTTCTTAAATCTTTTTATCTTCCATGGCCAAAAGGATCGCGTCCTTACCTATGTCACTTCTGTAGATTTTTCTAGCGTTTAGCATCATTTTTTTATGTACAACTCTATTGAATGTGTGTTCAAATTCAAAGTCATTAATTTTGTTGTTTCCTTTAATAATGTCCGAGAGAAGGTTTAGAATTGTAGGCGCATTCCAATCACCTTCACTTATTTCATACAATTTCTCTCCTTCTGTAAGTGATTTTCTTAATTTAAATGTATCATAGAAAGATTTATTAGCAGATATTATCACTAATTCCTTGTCAAGGATTAATAATGGTTCATGTGCAGTGTAAATAATATCTTCTGCAGATGCTCCAATACCAACATATAGGAATCTTGATGGATTTAAATTATTATTTTTGATTTTTTTTTCTATCTTTTCAGCCATTTAGACCACTCAAATCTTATAGAATTAATTATGTTACCATTTTATTTTAATATATTCTAATAATATTTATTGTCCAATATATATTAATTACAATACGATCTTCTTTTCAAGGGGTGATAGGTACAATATTGGTATGTATGGCTATCTTTACTTAAGAGTGTATTTTTTTATCTTTTTAAAGTTAATAACCCATTAATTTGAAGAATTTATTACAATAAGTTGTTAAAACTGTTATAATCCTTTAATTGAGTCGATGAATATTCAGCTTAGAATATTCCTTAATTTGTTGATTGGATAATCAGTATAAATTTGAATGGTAAATATTTAATAATAACTTTAGATCATACCGAATTAATGTATATAATATGATCATAACCGAAATTGAATATTATCTGAAGATTAATTCCACTAACTAGTTGAAAAATATTTTAAAACAAAATTGGTGATCTTATGCGCCCCCCATATATGCCCTTACTATCTATAAGCAGAGATCTTTCCAATCTACCATTTAAATTAGCATTTTATGCAATAATGGGAGTTTTATTGCTTATTACTTACGGTATTGTAGGATCTACCTATATAATGCATTTAGACCTACTTAATTCCCTTTATTTTACAATTCAGACCATAGCAACAGTTGGTTTTGGTGACATCCTACCAATAACTCCTTTACAAAAAATTTTTACGATAACCCTTGTAATGGGCGGAGTTGCTCTGCTCGCTTATGCATTTACATTAACAATAACGGTGGTTACAATGGCAGTAGAAGAAATAACATCAGGCGCTAAACAGCGAAGGATGATAGGTGCATGTAAGGATCACTTTGTCCTGTGTGGCTATGGAAGGGTTGGAAGCGCTGTACATAAGGAACTCAAAAAACGAAATATACAGACAATCATAATTGAGAGAGATGAAAATGTAGTTAAAAAGCAACTGTGGAAAGATCCAGATATTCTTGCAATTCCAGGAGATGCAACAGAAGAAAGCATCATGATCGAAGCAGGCATTAAAAAGGGTAGAGGAGTTATTATAACTACAGGAGACGATGTGGACAATCTTTTCATAACTCTTACAGCACGTGAGATTCATCCAAAGATATGGATAGTTACAAGGGCCAGCAAAAGTGAAAATGTCCGCAGATTATACCGTTCAGGTGCAGATAAAGTCATATCACCTGAAACTAGCGGAGCTGAAGACATATACTTCGCTTCAATGGAACCAACAATAATGAAAATAACAGATATGCACGGTGTTAATGAAATACGCAAGGAATCTGAGATTATCCTAAAACATGGATGCACACTAGAAAATATAGAGTATCATTTACCAGAGTTCAAAGAACCTTTAGCTAGAAAAATTGGAGTTTCCGATCAATCCCAACTTAATAGATTTTTAAGTGGTTTAGAAAGGGAAGGTGCACGAAAAAAATCTTTAGAGAGCATATATGAATCAGTTAGCGGAATCCACTCACATTGGATATCAGGACCTAACAAGGAAAGTCTCGAAAAAGTTGTTGAAGAACTGAAAAAAGAGGGTCTATTATTAGGTGTAAACCTAAATGAAGAAGAAATAAAAGAATTTGCAAGAAAGAAGGGGAGAATGGTCGAGGTTGTTTTAAAACCTGAGATGGTAATTACAGAAATGCACGATGTCACAGATATAAAGGAAGAAGCAGAAATTATCCTCAAACATGGATGCACATTAGAAGACATAATATATTACCTTCCAGGATTTAATGAACCTCTCAAAAGAAAAGTTAAACTTTCCAATCCTAAAGCCATGGATAGATTTTTAAAGAGTCTTAACGAAGATTCTGAAAGAATGGAATCGTTAGAAAGACTTTACACCATATCTGGTGGAGGTATTCATTCACACACAATCTCGGGTCCTGATACACAAAGCCTTTCAAAGGTGGAAGAGGAATTGAAAACCAGAGGATATCTTTTAGGTGTAAATTTAACACGTGAAGAAATAGTTCAGAAAATAGCACAATTTGGTAGGGTGACCGAACTTCTGTTAAGACATAAGGCTAGTGATATTGATGATAAAAGAATTATTATCAACATGGGTGGAAGAATACTGGACTCTAAACACTATCTTCCAGGTTTAAGACAAGTTGTGACAAGAAAACTCTATTTAAAGAATAAAAATGATCTTAAAAGATGCGAAGAAGAGTATGAGAAGCCAGATGCTAAAAGATCATTGGAAGCTCTTTCTCAGATATCCAGACAAGTACATTCACACACAGTATCTGCAAGGAATGTTGAAACAATTAAAAAAATAGTAGAAGCCTTGGGCAAATCTGGAATGTTATTAGGTGTAGATCTTTCTGAATCAAAAATTTGGAACATAGTAGAAAGCGAGAAAATTGAACAGTTCTGTATAACTGGATAATCAACAATAAAATTAGTAATCACATTAAAAATAGTTGTTAAGTAAAAAAAATGGAAAAAATATTAGAAAAGCTCGTGAAGCTTTATCTGATATTTACCTAGGTTTCCTCCAAAGTTACCTGCACTTATTTGGATTACACCAGCTATCTTAACAGCTGCCTCTATACCCGCTTTCATAGCTGCTTTAACTGCATCTTCATCTACTCCGTCGATTACAATTTCGTAGACACCATTAACATTTTCAGGTATTTGACATCCTTCAACTTCATCTTTTAGAGTTACACACATTTTTTCATTGGTGGAAGCACCTAAAAATTTGTATTTTGTTGATCCAACCTTTGAACCAGAAGCTACTATACCCCCAGGAAATGGTGTAATTGCACCAGAAACTGCCTCAATAGCATCAACAGCTGCATCTGCTGCTAAAAGTCCTGCTGGCTGATTTTCTGCTAGTATGAAAAAGTTTCCACCTGCAACTCCAGCTCTTATTCCCAATTCTGCTTCTACTAAAAAGTCTCCAGACATTAAAGGTATTGAATGAATTTTTCTACCTTGTATGTCAAGTGTCTGTTCGTAACCATCACCGAAGAACTTTAATTTCTGTCCTGTTTTGAGTTTTTCATCTGGTTCATCCATCCAATCAAAGACGGCAGTAGTTGCTGCGGTTAATATACACATACCTACCCTTTCGAGTAATTCATGATCCAATTTGTCCTTGTTCATGTTACAGATCATTATTATGTAACCTGGCCTTCCATCAGGAGTCTTCTGAGGGGACACATAACCGTCTATTCCTGCTTCTGCTGGGCAGCCAATAACGGATGTTCCGTAACCTGTGGCCTCTGTAGCTGCCACTAGTGCTAGTTTTTTAGTTGCTGCAGTAATAAGAATTCTGGATACTTTTATGCCGAATGCTTCTGCAAAGTTATCTTCTATTTCCACTCCGTTTATTTCCATGATTATCACCGTCTAGATCGTAGTTTTGGAGAAGTTATAAATTTTTCCATTTAATCATGAACCTTAAAAATGATGATAGGGACTCTTGATTTACCTAAAATTTGTCTGTGATCTTTTCCATAACACCAGAACCAACGTAGGGAAGCATTCCCATTCCTATAAATGATGTCATCCAGAATGAAATCAACCTTTCAACAATGGTGGCTGCTGCGCTTATTGATGGAGGGACACCTGCTGCAGAATATAAAACAATCATAACACCATCTACAGCCCCCAAACCTCCTGGAAGAAGTGGAATCATTCCGATTAGTGTAGCTATAACAAAAACTGCACCTATGATCTCTAATGGCACTGGAGTGCCAAATGATGAGAAAACAATGTAAACCCTCATAATTTCCATGAACCATATGAGAAAGGATAGTGGAAGCCCATACATTAAAACCCTTCTATCTTTTATCATGACTTTCATACTATTTTGAAAACCATTCATCGCTTCTATTGCTCTTCTTTCAATTTCGTGGTGTTTCTTTTTAGAAAATCTTTTTACTAGATTTACACCCCAAAGAGTTATCCTTTCACCAGCAGGCTCATTAATGCACATGTAGAGGATTAATATAAATGCACTTACAAGGGCCACTAGGGAAATTATCAAACCAAAGACAACCCAGTCTGGAAGTGTGAGATAGGATACTGTAAAAATTATTGTAAAAATAGCTAGAACAACAAATGGAAATGTATCAAGTCCCCTATCAGCAATTACAGTTGCAAATGCATTTTCCAAAGGAGTCTTAGTATATTTTGAAAGCATATAAGCCCTAACTGGTTCTCCCCCACCCCTTGCACTTGGTGTAATGTTATTAACTGCTAAACCAACCATTAACATTGGGAAAATATGTCTTTTTTTTATACGTATATGAAGCGAATGAATGGTAATAGACCATCTCTGAGTCCACAATCCATATATAAAAAACTGTACAATAACTGCCAATGCTAAATACCATGGATCTGCATTTTTCAGAGCACTTTCAATTTTACCAGGGCCTATGAAAATGACCATTAATGCCAGGATACCAATTCCAACTAGAAACAGGATAATCGTCTTATGATTCATAATATTCTCCTCAATTAGATCATTGATATTTTTAACGGATTATTCAAAATTATAAATTTTCAATAAATAGTATTGAATTAAAGTTCTAAAATAGATGATAACGAATAATTATCAGTAAACTAAATTAGATTTTAAAGATAAATTACTTCAAAGCTCAGATCATCGGTATCTAAGAGCACTACAGTCTGTTTGGACGAAACATATCCACATAATTCACCAGGGTTTATTAACATGGTGTTGCCATTCAATACCTCCAGTTTATGTGTGTGTCCCCTTATAACCACATCATAGTTTCCACTTTTTCGAAGTGAATCAACTATTGCAGGATTGGTTCCATGTATAATAGAAAATTTCCATCCCTCAACAGAAATTTCTTTGAAGTCTTCTAAAAGACAAGTGTCTTTAAAAGCACTTTTCAGACCTTCCCTTTCGCCATCGTTATTGCCATAAACTGCAACAAGCTCTGGATCTAATTTTTGAAACTCAGTAGCTGTAAATGGAGATATTAAATCTCCTGCACGAATTACAATATCCAAATCTTTACTATTGAATAACTTTACAGCCTTCCTAATTGCATCAAGGTTGTCATGAGAATCAGACATTATACCTATCATATTAATATATTGGTGTTTAATATTAATATCTTTTTCTGAAAACTGACGGGTTATCATGTTTATTCTAAAAAAATAGTGAATGAACTATCTTAGCATATAGAAATGATATGGTGTAGTTATATTAGCAATATTAGCCCCTAGATTGAAATAATTTTGTTTGATGCCCAATCTTCCATTTTCAGCAAGAATAATGTTCAATTAAACTATCTAGTTCTTTTAAAATAGCTTTATTTCCATCTTGGTTGTACGATAGGAGTGATTGATTATAAATATCGAGTTTAGATAAAAAGTCGTGAAGTATATTAATTTCTAATTCTTCATGGTATTCGCCATATCCCAACCTTTCTAGGTATATAGCATTCATTATCTGCTCGAATTGACCTTTTACGGGAATACTAAGTACTGGCTTTTTTAAATAAATCGACTCACTGATGAGGGTAAACCCTCCATTAGCTAATATAGCTTTACAAGATCCTAGATCGTTAAAAAATCTGTCTTCATTGAACTTACGATATGTAAGATTTTTATCGACCTTTTCAATATCAAAACCGTAAACAATAAAATTTTCATTGATCTCCTTGAGTATTTCTATCAATTTAGAGTTAGAGGTACTTGTCTGATAAACAAGTACATGATCCCCCTTTACAGGATCTATATCTAAAATTTCTTTCCTCAGTATTGGAGGGAACATTGAAACTTTATCTTTATTTTTAATCTCAGGATAAAAGTAGGATGTGATTAAATATTTTTGAGGGCGCATTATAAATGATCGAACAACACCTTCAGCTTTCAACTTGTCCCTTAAAAACTTATTAGGAACATCGATCTTACAGTGTGTAATAACATGCATATTATCAATGCTTATCATTGGAACCCTAATTATCTTACTCAGAATATTGGAATAAAATTCGAAGTCAGATATTATAATATCAGGTTTAAATTCATTGGCAATATTATAGAGGAGTTTGATATTATCCTTAACATCTCTTGGAAGATTTTTCATAGCTTTTATGAAAGTTTTTCTGTCATTTACAGCATTGTTCTCGTACACTGTATTAAATCCATAAATTTCATAAACATCATCAAATTTTCCTGATAAAAATTCGAATGCCCTTCCACTAGCAAATACTAAAACATCATTTTCTTTCTTTAAATGTTCGAGTACAACCGAAGTTCTGATTGCATGACCCATACCTTCTCCACAAGCAGCATATATTATACGTGGTTTAATTATTAGGGCAACTTTTTCATGGCCAAATTTATAATCTAACTCCTCTGCACTGATTTTCTTACCTCTAAAATCATAAAGTGTGCTTTTAGTATACTTAAATGCTAGATCCTTCAATCCTTCTTTTTTTAGTCGGCGTGTTGAAACCAGAAGTCGAGGTTTTCTTAAAACTTTAAAGGTTTGTATCTTACCAATTCTTTCTATGTAATCACTATCCTCTCCAAAATCCAGACATTCATCAAATCCTTGTGCCTGATTGTGGAAGGACTTTGTGGTTAAAATACCATAACATCCAGCACCATGTGGTTTAATGGATTCGGCTCTTTTCATGAAAAAGTTAGCAAATTTATGGAGAACTTTATCTACACTTCTGTCGCTTAAGGGAATTATTTGTGTGATAGCAATTCCCAAATCTTTCTCCTCAAATTCTTCAATTGCAGATTCAAGATAATCTGCAGAAAGTACCACATCTGAATCTAAAAATAGTAACAATTCTCCTTCAGCTATTTCTGCTCCATTATTCCTACCCACTGCAGGTAACCCCCCATTGATAACTTTACAGCCGTATGATTCTGCAATCTCCTTTGTTTTGTCAGCAGATCCGGCATCCGCTACAATTATCTCGTAATCTTTAAAATTCTGTTCTTTTATACTATAGAGGAGCTTTGGAAGGTACCCTTCCTCATTGTACGTTGGTATTATAATACTAAGCTTCACATTAATAATTACACCCTCATCCATTTTATAATTAATGTAGAACCCTAAAATTTAAAAGTGTTTCAATGTCTCTTATTTGGTTAAAATCTTTATTTATGAATTAAAATCGATTGAAACTTGTTTATCTTTGCATATTTTATTTAAAGTTTTAGAATAATGATTCATTGTTTAAAATAATACGTTTTAGCCGTAAAAAATTATATAAATAGAATACTGAAATTTTTATCAAATATTTACCATTTTTAATAGTTTTATACTGTAAATCTCTTCTTCGATAAGTTATTCAGAACCCTATCTTTTTGATATGTTCAATCCATTCCACTTTAGATATGATAAATAATTGTAGAGAATATCGAAAATATAAATTTTATTGAATAGATTATGAATTGAATAATTATTTTCTATTCATATTTTACAGCAGTTCCTGTCACAGTAACCATTATGGTGTTGCCCATGGTTCCACCTAAGTTATTGTACTTTATACGAATTCCAATAATTGCATTTGCATCGTCTTTTTCAGCTTTTTCCGTCATACTACTTATTGCAAGGTCTCTAGCACTTTTCAGCTGTTCTTCATAAGCTGAAGTTCTTCCTCCAACTACATCCCTTACTCCTGAAAAGAGGTCTTTGTAAACATTTGCACCTAGTAATGATTCACCGGTAACTAGTCCATAATATTCTAATATTTTATGCCCTTCAATATTAGGTGTGGTTAATATTAACATTTTATTCCTCCATAAACAATCTATCAGATTAAATTTTTAGCCAAGCTTTATTTATTAAATGTCCGATCAATTCATTTAAAATTAATATTGGTTTAATAGTCTATAAAGTAACTTATTGTTTAAATCCTTCCAAATTAATAATAATATAAAGAGTGTACAGTTAATACTATAACTCTTCCACTCATATTTTGCTTGTTTTTGTAGAAATAATTAATTGATCTATCTTCATCATATAGAAACCATCCAAACAGGATATATTATTATTTTAATTTATTTCAGTTGATATTTATTCGAATTAATAATATAATGATTAGAATCATGATTTAAAACAATATCATTATTAAGAATACTTTGAATTTAATTGTTTGACTATGCCTTCCCTTATTTTCAATATATGATCAAAATCCTATATTTTAATGTAGTTATAACCCATTAGATAACTGCTTGTAGTTCATATATCCTTTTAATTAATAATTTAATAAGTTAGAAGATTATAAAATAACATATAAAATTTCAGTATTTTTAGAGGTCTAAAAATGGATTGGGTAACAACATCAGTATTAATCATTGTAATTTTGATTATCTTGGTTTATCAATTAGGATAGTAAATCAATACGAAAGAGGTGTTGTTTTCTATCTTGGAAAAGTCGTTGGTATCAAAGAACCGGGATTAAGGTTAATAATTCCATTAGTTGATCGTATGGTTAAGGCATTACTTCAGATTGTTACCATGCCAATTCCTTCTCAGAAAATTATTTCAAAAGATAACGTTTCAATAGATGTGGCTGCTGTGGCCTACTTTAAAATTATGGACCCATATAAAGCAGTTGAAAATTACAACAGGGCAGTAAATCAGATATCACAAACAACTGTTAGGAGTGTTGTTGGACAGTTCAACTTGGATGAAATACTTTCAGAAACTCCTAAAATAAATCAGAAAATTAAGGAGATCATAGACGAACACAGTGAACCAGGGGAATAAATGTAAACACCGTTGAAATCAAGGATATAAAACTCTCAGATACTATGAAACGTGTCATAGCTATGCAAGCAGAGGCTGAAAGGGAAAAAAGAGCAAAAATCATTACTGCATGGGGTGAATATTTATCCGCGGCCAAATTGGGGATGCCGCAGATTATTATATCCAAACATCCAATAAAACTACAACTAAGGATAATGCAAGTTCTCAATCAGATTGCAGTAGAGAAAAATTCAACTATAATATTCCCTGCCCCTCTAATGAACAGTATTATTGATATTACAAACTTCCTAAGAACAGAGAATGGAAGCAAAAATACCTCAAGACAAAAAGAATAGCACGAAATTAATCAGTCCGATTAGTCCAGGATTCTAGTTTTAATTAATGGTTTAAAATTAACAAATATTGATTTATTTAACTTCTAAATTCTATTTTTTCCTAAAAATTTATATTAGATCATCGATCATGATAAGATAATGATAGGGTATTTAAGAAAGAAAGATTTCTATTTGATTTTCAAGAATCTTGGAATTGTAATGCAAGGCATAGGAGTAGTTATGCTTATCCCTCTGTTAGTTGCACTCATATATGGTGAAACTGACTATGGAGGATATCTTATATCTGGTATCCTTTCAATTTCGATTGGCTTTTTGTTTAGACAATTTTTCCCTGAAAAAGCTAGTATGAGACTAAGCATGGGATGATATTAGCAGCTTTTGCTTGGATATGGGCTGCACTTATGGGTAGTATATGTTTGATGTACTCAACCGATGTGAGTTTTTTAAACGCATTTTTTGAGAGCATGTCAGCTTGGACTGGAAGTGGACTTTCAATATATACTAATGTTCAGATACTTCCACAATCAGTTTTGTTTTTAAGAAGCCTTATGCAATGGGTTGGTGGGTTGGTGGTTATTGTGGTTATTGGTGTACTGATCCGTCCAGGTACAACAGCATCACGACTTTACAAAGCAGAAGCCCGTGACGAAAAAGATAAAACCTAGTATAGCTAATACTGTTAGAACAATCTGGTGGATCTACCTTTTTTGGGGTTGTCAAGTTAGTGGGTGTTGGGACTTGTGAAAAAAATTTCTATAAACCTGTAATTTTGGTTTTGATGTCTCATAATTAATTTTTAAGACCGTTAAGAATAAATAGGAGTGAGAGCAGATTTATTTGTATGTCTAGTACAATAACATCTGCTCTCAGTTCTTCTATAGGTTTTATACAACTTAAACTTTCCGATTTTGATCAAGAAGAAATTGATTTTGGTAAGATCATTGATGAAAGATTTCAAAACGTTGA
>PLXT01000024.1 GCA_003151535.1 Methanobacterium sp. | reverse complement strand
TAACTCAAAATTTAGTTTTAGGAACAAACAAAAAAGTTACTATATCTGCAGATGAAGAAACTGATATATTAAGTCCCAATATACTTTTGGGGAAATTAACAAAAGATATATTAAATTTAGAAGGTAATGATTATGATTTGGCTAAAAATTATGATGCCATATTAACCTTGAATAAATTTATAAAGTTTTTTACTGATTTAATAATACCATTTATCAATGAAGTTATAAGTTTAAGGGAAGCCCACAATACCCATTTACATAGCGGAGTAAGTACGGGACAAGAGGTTAGTGGACCTCCTGATACTCTAGTAAATACTTCTAATTCTGAAAATGCAAAAAATATTGGAGATTTAACAGCATCATTGACAACTAAATGCCTCTAACAGATTTTATAAATAGTTTAAATATTCAAAGTTTTGGGTATAATTTATATTCTAATGATTTTGGCGAAGTTGATGAGGTGATATCAAATAAATTTCTGGGGGTTAAATTTCTTCAAAGGCCAGGTAGAGTTACAAATTGTTTAGTTTTAGGAAATTATTTTCCAGTTGAAAAGGATCAGGGCATATTATTTTTTGTTAGTAAATCTAATTACCCTTGTTTTTATCCCTTATTTAATGTTAGTAGATCTTTTGATCAACCCCAATCTAATTCAGGAGATCAAAAATTTCAAGTAATTCCAGTTAATTCGGGAATTAAGAAATTATCAAGAAAAGAAAATATAGATTTAATATTAAAGTACTGTAAAAGTTTACAAGTAATTAATATTAATCAAATAGCATTTATTTTAGGATCTTGTGAATGGGAAAGTGGTTTTGATAATACTATAGATAATCAAGGAGAAAAACAAGCAAAAACATTTGGTAATTTTTGGGGTAGAGGTCTTCCCCAAATAACAACAGAACCTAATTACATAAAATATGGGAAAATATTAAATCAAGATTTTATTAAAGATCCTGAATTAGTTAAAAATGCAGATTACAGTGCATTTATCTTAGTACAGGGTATGATGAAAGGTATTTTTACTGGTTTAAGTTTGGATGATTTTATAACTAGTGATTTAACTTTAAAATACCCAGAAACAGATAGTACTAGAGAAAAGAAATTAGAGGATACATATTATCAAGCTAGACAGATTTTGAGTGGGAGAAATAGATTTAGTGCAGCAACAAATGTTCAACAACTGTCTTTAAATTGGAGAAAAAAATTATTATTAAATGAAAGTTTAAATTAGAGTGGGATTAATAGAAGTAAAAAATACGGGTACTGTTAGAATAGCTTCTGATATGAGTGTGACCCCAAACACTTCTATCTCAACTTATGGAATAGATTGGGTTGCTTCTTTTTATCAAAATCAAATATTAATTAATCAACTTAAAAATAAAAGATATACAAGTGGTCCAAATCAGGGGCATTTAGTATATGAAGTTGAATTTGATAACAATTTAAATCAGAGTTTTTTTAAAATATTAAATAGTCTTGATGGAGGTAATCCAGCAAATTATAGATTTAATCAATTTCATTATGAAGATATAGATAAAATTTCTGCTTTTATTGCTTATATCATAGCTACTTTTAAATTAGAGACAGGTGGAATTAGAAGTAATAATTTATATAGTCCAGTTAGAGAAGCATATTATTTAGGGGTGGGTTCTCAAAGTTGGTTGAAATATTTAAGAAGTAAAGCAGGAATATATAGAGGACCAGTTTATCCAACAAATCATCCCTATTCAGGAGTACCTATATTTTATGGTAGAGGTTTAACAGAATTAACTCATCAGGATAATTATGATAAATTAAATGATGTATTAAAAGCAAAGATACCTAACTTTAGTTTTGATTTATTAACTGATCCTGATAGTGTTTTAGAATTTGACATTTCTATGGCTGTATCGGTGGAAGGAATGCTTGATGGCCTTTTCACTGGTTTAAGTTTAAAAAAGGTATGGAAAAAGTTTAGCAATGATACACAAACATTTTTTTATGAATGTAGACCTATTATAAATTCTTATGACCAGGCTGAATTAATTGCTTTCTATGCAATGGATTTTTACAAAGTTATGGTTGTGAAGGAGTTGTAACTAAAAATTTGAATATTTAATTAGAATGTTATGCCTATTCAAGAACTTAAATTAATATCAAGATTAAATCCTAACGTTGTAGAGGATATTCCTTTTAATGGATTTTCAGATCTAGATTACGATGATGTGGGTTTTTGGGTAAGATGTAATACAGATGAAGGGTTAGAACAAAATTTTGCTAAAGCAGTTTTGACATCTGTTCAAACAAATGGTTATGGTACTAATATTAGAAAATTAATAGGTAAAAAAACATTAAGTTTTATTCAAGGTCAATTAGTAGGTGAAATTATTTCTACCATTGATACTTTGAAAAGTCATCAAGCAGCATTTATTAATAGTTATCCTTCCTATGATAAAGGACAAGCAGTGGGTAATTTATATAATTTAAAAGTTAGTAAAACAGCCCCCAATAAATTGAATGTAAATGTTAAAGTAAGTTCTTTAGATGGTGAAGAAAAAAATACACAACAACTTCCAGAATTAGGATTTCAGGTGAGTAATTAATGTTTCACATTTATAAAATAATAAATAATATTCCTAATCACTCAAGGTTCGGTTGGGTTTATATTGGTAAAACCAATGGTAATTGTAAAGATTATTATTGTGGCGGTGTACTTATAAATAGAGATATTAAAAAATATGGAAAAGAAAATTTTCCAAGAGAAATAATAGATTGGTGTTATAACCAAGAATATATGGATTTTATGGAATGTTTTTGGATTCAGAAATATAATTCATTTGGTAAGGGTTACAATTTAACCCCTGGTGGTGATGGTTTATATAAAGGCTTTAAAAATTCAGAAGAACACAATAAAAAATTATCTGAATCTTTAAAGGGTAAACCTAAACCTCCTGGTTTCATAAAAAATTTAACTTTATTAAATATTGGTAAAAAAAGATCTAAAGAATCTATAGAAAGATTGTCTAATTCCCATAAAGGATATGCTTATTCTAAAGAACATAATAAAAATTTATCTGATTCTTTGAAAGGAAAATCTAAACATACTTTAAATTCCAAAAAATGTTTATCTATAACTCATAAAAAACCTGTTCTTCAATTAGATTTAAATGGTAATCTAATTGCAGAATTTTCTTCACTTCAAGAAGCTTTTGAAAAAACTGGGGTTAATTGGGGGAATATTTCTTCTGTTTGTAATGGAAGGGCAAGAACAACAGGAGGTTTTAGATGGGAATATAAAAATATAGAAGATAAAAATAATTCAAGAAATAAATCTGTCATACAAACAGATATTAAAACTAATCAAGATTTAAAAGAGTGGTCTTCAGCAAAAGAAGCTTCTAAAATATTGGGAATAAATTTAGGAAGTATTTATTCCCTTTGCAATAATCTCCCTAAATGTTACTCTGCGGGGGGTTATGGATGGAGGTATAAAGAATGGGCATAAAAATAAAGAGTAAAGGTGAATTATTAGGAGAGATCTTGCAAGATATTTCCATTGACAGTAGTACTGGAATAGCACTTTATGAGAATAGTTCTGCTTACGACTTTGTAATACTCCCCCTCTTAGATCAAGTAAAAGATTCCTATATACTTGCCGACTTTATTTCTAGATCCAGAAGTTTAACTGAATTAGAAGATGTTGTAAGAGATGCAAATTATCAGGATGCCTTAAGATTTGCTTTAAATTTAACTTTTCCTGACGTTCAAGCATTAATATCAACAACTATTGATAACCTTGCAAGTACTTGGAATGAGTCAAGAAAACAACCAGATTTTTCAAGGGGATATATAGCATTATATTTTACTTCTGCAGGTGCAGTTACTTTAGATGCAGGATTAACTGTAGGTACACAAAGTGGAATAAAATTTGATACCTTGAATAGTTTTAATGGTTTAACCCCTGTTTTTGATCAAGTTCAAGGTTTATATTATGTTGAAAGCGCAATTAAAGCACAAATAGCAGGTAGCAGTAGTAATGTAGAAGCGGGAAATATAAATGTTTTATATGGCAATGCACAAAATTTAGTTAGTGTTGTTAATAAAACTCGTACAATGTTTGGTGTTGAACTTGAGAATGACTTACAATTCATTCAAAGACTTCAAACTATATGGCAAAGTAAAAGAACAAATGTATTACCAGGTTTTATAAATTCACTTATTAATTATCCAGGAGTTCAAGATGTATCCGTTATAATGCCTGGAGATCCTTTACAAGTAAGAAATGATAAAAATGCAGTAGATGTGTATCTTATAGCAGAAGAAAAAATTCAGTTACAGGATGATATTTTTAATTCAGTTTCAGCAAGGTATGCCTGGGAAAGAATAGATGATGAATTAAGTTATGAAATTTACCCTACTCCTTATACAGCGGGTGAAGCCCCATTTAAATTATCTTCACAACCTATATTAGGAGTTTCTGCAGTTAGTTATGCTTCTTCTGTAAATGGTTCTTTTTCAGATATTGATAATTATGCTATTAATCAAGATACCACAGGGGTATTTGCATATTCAGTTAGAGGATTTGATCATATAGTTATAGCACCCGCTGCAATTCCAAATAATGTTTGGGTAAAAGTTTCTTATACTTATGATAGACTTTATAAAGATTTACAAGCACTGTATAAAAAATATGATACTGCTATAATAGGAGCAGATATATTATTTAAAAAAGCAACACAAAGAAGTGTATTGGTAACTGTTGAAATAGTGTTAACTTCTGAATTTCAACCATTTTTAGCAACTGTTCAGAATACAATTATTTCTGATTTTGTTATATTTTTTAATGGTGGTGTAGATAGCAATAATGTAACAAGAGATTTATATAGATTAGGAGATAAATTAGATAAGTCTGACTTGGTAAATTTAATAACTTCTGTTCAAGGTGTTGATAGGATAAATTTAAATACATTTTCAGTAAAAATAGATGGTGTTGAAATGAACCAAACATTTACACCAGGTCTTACAGAATATTTAAGAAGTGATACTGTAACATTTTTAGCTTCATCTACAAAATCTAATATTCAACCTATTACAAATAGATAATTAATGGAATTAAAATTAACTCAAACACCATTTAGTAGCCATGACAACATACTTTACGATTTTATCAAGAAAAGTTTAGTAGACAGCAATATTTATGATACATCAAAGATTGCATACCCATTTTCTAATAAAAGCAAAAAGTATAAATTAAAATTAACTGGTTGCAGTGTTGCTGTTAAAATATTATTTAATGATCAAGACTATATAAATTTTGGTGGGGGTAGTGATTATGAATTTTATATTGCTCCACAATTAGGTCCAAATGAAATAAAAGTTGTAGATCCAAATAACTTTGAAATAAAAAATGGGATTAAGACTTATAAAACTCTTTATACGAGCTTTAATTTTAATACTTATAATATTCATTTGTTTCTTGCTTTTATAGCATTTAAATTTAAACAAATATGGAATAAGTTATATCAAGCTCAAGCAGATACTTATTATGCAGATGATAAGATTAAGGATTTAGATGGTAATTTTATAACTCCTGAATATCAATATACAAGAGCAGTTGCAACATTATTAAATACTAAAAGATATTCAAAATTAACAAATTCTCAATATTATACTTTTCTTCATAGTGTATTTGATATAAATAAAAATGCGGGTACTTTAAGAAGTTTTTATGACATTCAAAATGCTCTTCCAACTTATATTTCAAGAGTAGATGCAATACCAGTTGAAGATTATTTAGTTCAAAGAAAGTCACTTAATAAGAAAGTATTTAGAGATCCTGATGATAATACAAAGCTAAAAATATACCCTAATTTTGTATCAACAGGTAATGATACCAGTGGTGTATTGCCATATTACAATCAATCTCCAGATTCAACTGCTAGTTTTGTTAGTTTTGTTTATGTAGATGGGGATGTTTATTCTGATACTACAAATTGGGGTGCATTAAAGATTAAGTATTCTAATGATGCAGAATTTTATAAAAGTGAATATGTTTACGATGATATATTTTTATCAGTGGATATATATAACGATAGTGATGGAAGTATTACAGGTTTTGAAAATAGTAAATATGTAGCATTAAGAAAACCTATAATAGGAGATATATTAAATACAACTACAAGTGGTGAAGTTAAAGTAGATCTTTCAACTAGACTAATCACTGATCCTGATTATAATATTGTTGATTTGGGTTCTAAATATCAAAATGAAATTACATCAGTAGATATTCAATATAAAACTTATACTGTTCCTGTTTTGTTGGCTAAAATAACAAAAGATTCAACAACAGGAGAAATACAAAATATATCCATGTCAGGACATCCAGTTGATAATAATTTAGGTGTGGGTGATGAAAAATATTTAAGTTATAAACAAAATAATTATGGATATGTTGTTATCATTATTAGAGCAATTCAGAAAATAGATAATGAATTGAAAGAAATTATAAATAATTTAATTAGAGACCTGCTTCCACTACACATAGGATATTATTTACATTTTTCATTAGTTGTTCCTAATATATGGAATTATTGGGGTGATACCCAAATTACTTTTAGGGATTTTGACTCCACAGGCCAATTTTTTAATGTAACTTTTGCAGATTTAAAATAGAAAATAATGTTTTATTCACCAATAGTTATAGATGATAATCCTAATACAGGACGCTTAAAAATAAATACTAATTTTCAAGCAAATGATGATGAGTTTGCCACTTGTATTAAGATAGATGGCTCTGTTTCTATGGATTCCACAGTCAATATGGGATCCTATAGGATAGTAAATTTGGGTGCTGGAGTTAATCCCGATGATGCTATAAATAAGGGTCAATTAGATGATGAGGTAAATAAATTTGCTCCTAAAAATTGGGTATTTGTAAGTCCGGGTTATGTTAATACACCACCTGAAGGTTCTGGACCTGGTAATTCAAGAGCAGGGGTAGGGGGTAAAGCAAATAGTTTTAGCCAAGCAATAAGTTATGCATCTGCTGATTCTACTAATGGTAATAATTGGTATGTTAAAATTTATGGTCAAACTACAGAATATAGTGCAGATTTCCAAAATTTTATAAATTTTATACATTTAGAAGGTGATGGTAATCCTATTTTAAATGTTCCTCAAGATATAAATGTGGGAACTAAGAAAGCAAAGATTACTACTAACAGCATAATAGAAAATATTAGATTTAAATTTGATGGACTTGTTCAAGTAATTTTAGATTGTGAAAATACAACTGGTGAGTTTAAGAATTGCACGTTTTTCTTTACCAATGCATACCCAAACCCAGATCTTTTATGTAGGGGAGTAAAAATTACTAACTGTGATCTTGTTCCAACCCCTTCGGGAACAATTACACTTGATGGTACTACTAATAATTACATCAACCACTGCCGTTTTTCAGTAGATCTTACAAATCCTGGTAATAATGAGGTAAATACAAATAATCAAACCATTGCAAATTTAAGAAATTACATAAACTATTAAAACAAAACATGAAAAAATTTTTAATTTTAGCGTTTTTATTATTTTTAGTACCACAAATTTATTCTCAAACTTATATAGGAAAAGTCCAACTTAAGGATAGTTCTGGTTATCTTGTGATCACAGCTCCAAATGGGTTTAAAGTAAATACCAATTCTTGGATTAACATTAAAGATATAGATCCTTCTGTAGTGGGAAAGGGTTTAAGCTATAATCCAAATTTAGGAATTAGATTTAATGCTGGAAATGGTCTTATAATAGGTTCTAATGATAGTGTTGTAACTACTGGAACTATTTCTTTAGGTATTTTTGATAGTATAGATGTAGGGGGAGCTCAAATAAAATCTAAAAATGGGAATCCTATTTCAGATAGTATATCTGCTAATTATGCTTTTATACTTGAAGGTTCAGGGGTTAAACTTAGATGGAGAAGTACAGGGGGAAGTATACAAGATATACCCTCGGGTCTTAATAGTGGCTTAAATTTTTCTGTACCAAGTCCCAATGGATTCCATTGGTTACAAAGTGGTAATGATTTGATGGATTTAACGACTGCTTCTTTACAAATAAATGATAGTGTTTTAAATGCTGGAAACAATTTTTTAAATGTATATGGTGGTATTCACATTAAAGATACCCTATTTTTAAATAATGGTCCTGTTACAATGAATTGTGCTTTAGGAAATACTGGTTCGGGTACTTCTAATACACAAAATGTTGATATATTGGTTACAACTTATTCTACTTTTAGTAAATCTAATAATTTGGTTTTAACTTTAACTGATAGTTATTGTAAAACTAATAGTATCATCCAATGTACAGTAATGGATGGTATTACCCCTGTAGTAGGAGAAAATATAACTGTAAGAGTTAGCACTAGAAACAATGGAAGTTGTGTTCTTACATGTATCACTAGTTCGTCAGGAGGCTATTCTGCAGATTTTCATATAGCAGTAACCATACTTAATTAAGCATTTGGATTTTAAAAATTTTTTTATTATATTATAAATGAAAAATATTTAATAATTAAAGAAAATTAAAATGAAAAATTTATTATTTTTAGTTATATTTTTGGTTTCACTTTTTATTTCACTTTTTATTTTTGGTTGTGGTGATAATGGTATAATCAATTTAAAAGAAAACTCTATTAATAGAGTAAATTCAACTTCAACTTCAACCCCCCATTTAAATGTATCAGTTTGTTATTTAAATGATAATGATTCATTAGTTACTACTCAATTTTCTTGCACTTTGGGTGGGGGAATAGAATATGATATTTTACAAGGAGCTAAATTTAGTTTTACAAATTCTACTATATCATTTGGTCCAATTATAGCAAATAGAATACAAAGCATTAATTCAGTTGTATCTTATTGAAATTATTATAGAATAAAAAGAAACTAACCCTTAACAGTAAAAATTAAAACTCTTGAGTACCCCTAATCCTATAACTGGTCAATATCCATTTCCAAGTTCACCAGATCAAAGTAAAAAAGTAAAATATCCTGCTGGGGTAGATTCCTATAATGAGGATTATGATCAATCTGAATTATATAGGGAATTAGAAGATGTAGTAAGAACCTTAGCAATAGTTAAATGTCCTGGTATAATTGCTAAAAAGACAACTATTAATACTACTTTATTTCCTACCCCAATTGCGGGTAATCAATTTTCTATTTCACCTGGTTCTGGTATAACTAATAATGGTGCAATAATATCTGAATTAACTGCATCTTCAATTACAGATATAACAGCAGTTACTGGATATGTAGATCCTGCTACAATTACTAGCGGTGGTGTATATTTAATTTTGAGAAAATATGTTCAAAATTATGCAAATAGACATCATCCTGAAACAGGAATCCAATTTCCCACCCGTCTTGATATATTAAGTGGAAATAGCATAATTGAATTTTTAGTTAACCCTATTTTTGATCCAAATTCTAATGCAATAACTTCTGATAGAGATGTTGTTGTATTGGGAAAATTAACAGGAATAGGTCCCATTACTTTTGATACCTCTGAAGATATTGGTAAGAGGATGATATTAAGAGTGGGTGAAATACCCTTTGTTGAAGTTACTGGTGCAATAATGAAGGGCAATTTCTTCATGCAGAATCAATATGAAGTATTTGATCTTCCTCAATGGGGACATCAATATTATCAACAAAGCGGTGCTGTAAATAATAAAGATTTTATAAGATTATTTAGTAGGATAAATTATCAACTTGCTGTTTTAAGGGATATTACTTTTGGACCAATAAGTGGTGGTTATGGTTTAATATTTGGTGCAAATGCTTTCCCTAAAATTAGATTATTTCCAAATCTTCAACCCCCCCAGGTTGTAAATTTGGTATTTAATAATTTATCTATTGCAATTCCTGAAAATAATGTATTATATTTAAATCTTAGTGATTCAAATATATTAATAGATCAGGGAACAAGTGGTGGGGGTGGTGGTATAGGAGTTGGTCAGGGTGGAGATAATCCAGTAAGTGGGGGTGGTACTACAGGTACTATAACGGATCCTCCTTATACAATTGCTTCATATCTTAATAATTTTAATTTTGGTACTGATCCTACTTCTGATTTAAAAAGATTTCCAATATGTTGGCACTATTTCAATGGTGATGAAGCTACTAGAAAATTAATATTTGCAGATGGTAGCATATTAAAGTTAAATGAACAAATTACTTCAGAAGGTGATTATTCAACATATTTAAGAACAGTTGGTGTGGAACCTAATAACAGTCATGGTAATAATTACATGACTGGTAACCTTCAAATCATAAGAAACAATGCAACTGTTATATTAGGAGAAGGTACCAATGGTATTACAAGTGATGAAACTGCTGGTATTGAATGGAGAAGATTTTCTCCTAATACCAATGTAGTAGTAGCAGAATTTAAAAGATTTAGGCCAGGGGGTACGGGGGGTGAAGATCATCCAAGTGGTTTGGTTGAAGGAGATGCATATCTTACTTTATTAGATGGTGAAGGAATTCAGGGCAATAGTTTTATTTTTACAAGAGATGGAAGAATTAAAATTGCTTCAGCAGCAAAAGATCCAACAGATGCTTTAAGATTGAATGAGGGTTTTGATAAAAGAGGAGAAGATTTAAGTAGCAATAGTATAACTGGTTCTGTTAGGATTTTAAAAAATAATCCCCAAATTATTCTTCAAGATTCTACTTCAAATGAAGGATTTCAAGGTATTCAATTTGAAAAATTTGATGGTGGTGAAATAGGTTATCTTGAAAGAGAATCTGCTCCTGGTGGTACTGGTCCAGCAGTTACTGGAAGTTGGAATTCAGGAGATTTATTGTTTGCTACAACTGATAATGATGTGGGCAATTTTAAACAGGTTAAACTTAAAGTTGATACTGGTCATTGGCAAGTAGCAAAATTATTAGTAGATAGTGATGCTACAATAAATGGTAGTTTAAGTGTAGGATTAGGTAATAATGTAAGTGGTAATAGCGCTTCTGCAATAGGTAAATCAAATGTAGTTTCAGGAGAAGGTGCTACTGCTTTGGGAGAATATAACAGTGTTAGTGGTGTTAATTCGTATGCTTTTGGTAGTGATAATGAAGTAACTGAAAATCAAGGAATTTCTGCAGGTGGGGTTCGCAATAGAGTAACTGCAGCTTTTGGTGCCACTTTAGGTGGATATAATAATACAGCGGATGGTCAATATAGTGTAATTTTAGGAAGAGATGGAATAGTGGAATCTGAAGGTGAAGTTGCTCAAAGCATAGGAAATTTATTTGATGGTGGGGGTGGATCGATAATTGGAGGTTCTCAAGTATCTCGTTACATATTAACAAGAATTACTACAAATAATTCATCTACTGAATTGACAACTGATGGAAATCCTCCTGGTGCAGATAATAGAATTAAGATACCTGCAAATCTTGCAAATTATTTTTATACTGTTAAAGCAGTGGGAAAAAAGAATAATAATTCAGATTATGCAATATTCATAGAATCAGGAGTAGTTATGGCAAATGCAACCACTGCCTTATTTGTTTCTAATACTGAAGATAAAGCAGTAAAAGGTGGAGTAGATGGAATTACCTGGGCATGTACTGTAGTAAGTGGAACCACAGATTCTCTTATAAAAGTAAATGTAAATGGAAGTTCTGCAGCAACTGTAGATTGGACCGCTTTTGTAGAAATTGTAGCCTGTGCTATTTATTAATCATATCTTATAAATTAATCAACTTTTTTGGAAAATTTGAAAATTTTTATTATATTAATAGAAATTATTGAATTTTTCTACTTATAGAAACTTGTTTCCAAATTAATTAATAA
>PLXT01000114.1 GCA_003151535.1 Methanobacterium sp. | reverse complement strand
TAAACCCAAATGATTAAATCAAAAAAAATCAAAAAGGTTTATAGAAATTTTCTTTTATAAATTAATTTAATGAGTTTGGGTTACCAGTCCTTATTTTTAATGGTAAATGAGCAATAATTATCGCCCAATGCATAACATTTAGTTTCGTTTACAACTAGTTCCTCTTGGAAATGAGCTGAAAAGACTGCTTTAAGAATACCTGAGTCAAATGCACATGCCGGTTTCCCTATTGGTGGCAAGCTTTGACATTCAAAACAATCAGAAACATTGATTATTAAAGGTTCAAAACTTTCAATCTCTACTTGTCCGAGATTATGGGTTTTCCAGAACATTGCAATGTTTTCTGCAAGTTTATTTATATTTGGATCCTTTACTTTAGTGTATAGTGTTTTTCCAACCTTTATACCCGCTTCATACAATATGGGATCGATATCTATTCCCTGTCTTATGAGTGAAACACGTATGGTAAGAAATATGAGTCTGAAAAATTCATATGGATCTCCTGCACTGTCAACGTAACTGGTTACATAATCTTCTATTTTTTCTGTTACAACATTTTTACCCGATAATTTGCCAAGATATTCTGATTTAATAAAAAATATTTTTTTACGAGCATCTAGGGGATCTATTTTTGAACCAATAATGCATTCATTTGCCATCCTTTTTAGGTGGACAGATATAGTAGATTTAGCTTTTCCCGACCTTTCAACCAGTTGATCAAAATTTAATTCTCCCTGTCTTAGCATTGATAATATTTTTACCCTCACAGGGCTGTTAATTGCATAAATACCCTCAGATGTGGAGAATAATTCTATTTGCATATCTTTAAGGGATTCTCTTTTACTCATTTTTAATCACTTGTTTTACTTTATTCAAAAATAATTCTTATCTCTGAAATTATTATGATAACAGTAACTTATAAATACTCTTGTTCGTATATAAAAGAACATTCGTAGTTGAGCGAACATAATATATTTGGAGGAGAAATTTATGCCAGAAAAAGTAGATATGTTTTGTTACCAGTGTTCTCAAACTGCATTTGAGACGGGATGTACAGTAAAAGGAGTTTGCGGTAAAGAAGCTACAGTTGCTAGACTTCAAGATAATTTATTATTCTCAATGAAAGGAATATCTGCCTATTTATACCATGCACGTGAGTTAGGATACACAGATCCTGAAGTGGATGAATTTCTTGAAAGGGGGTTCTATTCAACACTTACCAACGTGAACTTTGATGCTGGAGAATTTATTAAGCTCGCAACAGAATCTGGAATGATGAATATCAAGGCTATGCAGTTGTTGAAAAAAGCCCATATCGAAACCTATGGAGAACCTACACCAACAGAAGTTAAAGTCGGTTCAGTAAAAGGTAAAGGTATTATTGCAACTGGACACAGTATGAAGGCCCTTGAAGAATTGCTAAAACAGACAGAAGGAACTGGAATTAATGTATATACTCATTCAGAACTTTTACCTGCTCACGGATACCCCGGACTCAGAAAGTACAAACATTTAGTTGGACAGATAGGTGGACCATGGTTTGACCAAAAGAAAACCTTCTCAAAGTATCCTGCCGCAATTGTTGGAACATCAAACTGTGTACTCATACCTAATGATGAATATAAAGAAAGGATGTTTACAGTTGGAGTCGCTCAGATACCTGGAGTTAAACACATAGAAGATTATGATTTCTCACAGGTAATTGAAACAGCAAAATCACTTCCAGATCTAGAAGAAGAACCAAGAGATACTGTTCTTACAACAGGATTTGGAGCTTCAACAATACTTTCACTAGCAGGCAAGATCAAAGAACTGGTAGAAGCAGGAAAAATTAAACACTTCTTTGTTGTTGGAGGATGTGACTCTCCAAAACCACAGGCAACTTACTACACCGAATTTGTTAAGAATTTACCAGAAGACACAATAGTTCTGACTTTAGCATGTGGAAAGTACAGGTTTAATGATATGGAATTGGGAGATATTGAAGGAGTGCCTAGATTAATAGATCTTGGACAGTGTAACGATGCAATAGTTGGAATAGATGTTGTAGTTGCATTATCTGATCTATTTGGCATGGAAATCAACGACTTACCACTCACATTCGTACTAAGCTGGATGGAACAAAAAGCAGCTGCAATATTATGGAGCTTACTCGCACTCGATATTAAAAATATGTATCTGGGATCTATTATCCCCGGATGGGTTAATGAAGATATATTAAATGTTTTAGTCGAAAATTACGGTTTAACTCCAATTGGAGATCCAAAAGAAGACATAAAGAGAATGTTAGGATAAAAAATTTAACCTTCCATTTTTATAATTTTTAATGAGTTTTAAATCATATTTTTATATTTCATACTTTTTTTATAGTTTTCCAATTCATTTAGATATCCTTTCCTAAATTTGTCTGGCATTAACATTGTTAGACTCTTGCCAGATAACTCCTCAGTCGAGTAGCCGAATAATGTTTTTAAAATTTTATTAAAAAACAGGATATTCCCATTATCATCTGTTGTAACAATTCCATCAGTTGCAGACTCCGCAACAGTTTTAAAACGTTCTTCACTCTTTTTAAGAGCAATTTTAGTTTTATTACATTTCTTTATTTCTTTTTTCATTTCAACTATTTCATCACGCAGTTGCAGTTCAGTTTCCCTCGACATTTTGAATAAACCCCCAGTACCTCTAAAAAGTTTAATCAATATTTTTACTATTATTATATTTTTATAAAGTAATATAACTTGTTAAAAAATATATATTTTGAAAAGTTGAAGTATAACTCGTGCATGGGAATATTTGTCCATTATTTGTACTTGGACAAGTTTTAAACCGTTTTTTATGGGTAGTTTCCTAAATATATATCTATTCTTGAATCATTTAGAGAGTTATAAGTATATAATTATATGCTTATGTTTTTCATAACTCTTTATAATTAATAAAATTAGTTTAGGTTTATGAGGGAATTATAATGATAAGAAATATATACTACGAATTATTAGATAAAACAGAATCTACAACAGATATAATACTCCGATTTGAGGATACAGGGATCAATAAGGAACAATACGCTTTCTTAAAAGATCGTTTGGAAAATTTTAGATTAATTATAGATGGGGAATATTCTATTACGCCCAATACAAGATATGATGAATCTAAAAAAAATTTGTTCATAGAGATTATATTATCAATTTCAGATATTCTCAAGCCTAAAGATTTTCAGTTGGAACAAATAGTTAATGATCATTCTTACAGATTTATTAGATTCTATGAAAGAAATATCCAATTATTTAATTCTAAAAAATAAACAGGGGACAATAAAATTGCAAGAAACTAAAAAATGTCCAAATTGTGATTATGAAGGTTTAATGGTGTGCTGGAAAACAATGGGACTCGATGATATATATTGTAAATGTCCTGATTGTAAATTTACATTTGGAAAACAAAAAATTAAAGATTAGAAATATTTACTTAAATTAAGTAATAGCTCATTATGAAATATCGTAAAACAGTATATACGATTTTAGGAACAATTCTAATCATTTTATTAATAATCATTTTAATGGCAATTCTTTTTCATATAACAACGATACAGGGAGATTAATGACTTTATATTACTTTTATTTTGAATGTGTAATAAATTATTTATAATCAAGGATCTAATAAATATAAACAACTCTTTTTCATAATAAAAAATTTTTATATATTTTTGGGTGTTTATATGGGTGAAGGTTTAAAATTTATATTATATTTTATAATTGGAGGTTCTATTCTAACACTTGTTACATACTTTGGAAGTAAGGATAAAGGCATATTGGCAGCTTTCATTGCATTGTTTCCTATGGTCAGCCTGATGAGCATTTTAACCATATACAGCGATGCAGGTAGTTTACCTGTATTAGATTATGTTAAAGGGCTCTTAATTCTAACACCATTATGGATCATTTTCCTGTTATGCGTAACATATTTCCTGCCTAAACAAGGATTATTTGTTGCTTTAGTTATTGGAATAACAATTTATATCATTATATCAGTTTTATTAATAACTTATCTCAATTATTAATCCTAATCAACAAAAAAAAGTGAATGTAAAAAAATCTTATTTCTTTGCAATTACTAATAGAGCTGGTTGACTGTTTAGTAACATTCCCTGTTTGAATTCGTTCATTGAGTATTCGATTATTCCTCTGTCTGGATCTGCTATTCCCACTCTTTGTAGGGTTAGGTTTATTCCTATGAGGTCGACATAGTGTCCGCCTTTGTAGACTTTGTAATAGGTTGGCCATCCTGCACAGATTCCATGTACTATTATAGCCATTCCTGCTTTGATTGATGTTGCAATTCCTGTCCATCCTAGGTCTATGTATTTTGCTTCATGGACTGTTAAAGATACGTTGTGTTTGATTGCTTCTGCTATTATCCCGGCCATTAATGGTCCATGACTTGTATCGTTTTTGGTGGTTTCTTCTAATGTTGCCATTTCAGATTCACCTATAACTCCAAATGTTGACAAGGCTTCCATACTACTTGAAGGCCCACAGGTATATGCTGTTTCCTGGTGATGGTATATTACATTGTTTACAAGGATCCAATCATTATGTGGAGTTGGAACTTGGATCATTTATATGGACATAATTAGGTTCTCTTTTGTTCTGATTGACAAATGCATCCCAAACAGCTTTAATTTTCAGATATTTAGTGTAGGTTACATATTGAACCTGTTTAACCCCATTTTTACGAAGATAAACTTTTGATGGTGTTTCTTTATATGCTGCTACACCTGCAATCATTAAAACAAAATCAGCTTTAAGGATCTGATAATTTGTCTTAGTATCATAATTGTTGGGATCTGTAATCTTAAACATACTTTTTAAAAAAGAAAGAATGGACATTTATGAATCTCCTAAATCTTTTAAAACAGCCTCTTCGTATGGCTTTGCTTTTTTTTACACTAGTTTGTTTAAGAGCCATTTTATCATCTGCAATAGTTTGAGCTACATTGACAGTGGGGGTTATCGGAGGTACTGGATTATTACCATGGTAATTTTCTGATGTTACTCCCATGCAATCTGTCTGTTGGTCTATGAAAACTTGATAATTAACCCATGAATGGCCTTTATCTCCCCATCCTGTACCCCAACTGTTACGGACTCTAAATGCTCCTTTAATTGGAGCTCCTGGAATAACAATCGTGTCATCATATCCAATTATTACACGGGCATGTCCACCTGCAATAGGGTCTTTGGCATCGTTAGTAGAATATGGTTCAAGACCATTAGATCCGACATTCATGATAGAGTTACGAACATCTGAACCGAATCTGATAGGACTGTTGGCACTTAAAACCTGTTTCATGGTTAATATTTTAGTGTTTTTAGTTGGATCCTTTGTTNNCCATTTAAGATGTATCTACTATACCCGTAGTTGAATAGTACCGATAGCTCTGTGAATACTCTTTGATTATTAAATCAACTATTTTAGCTACTCCTGTTGCCTCTTCTCCTGTACAACATCCATATGTTTTCTGGTCATCAATTGGTACATTCTCAGCAACAACTATTAGGTAACTTGCTGCTAAATCAGCAATTGCCATTAAACTCACATAAGGAGCTATTTTAGGGTGTCCTAATATGTAAATTTGTGCTATTTCTTCTTTTGAATGTTTAATCCATCCTTTAATTGTTCTTGTCGTTTTAATCATCTCCTAATGTTTTGAATCGGTTAATACACAAATAAAGTGCAATTAAAAAAATAAAAGTCCAGATATAGCTACAAGTTAAAACTGATCCAAATGTAGCAAAACCAAAAATAAAACTCAATATAAAATAGAAAATCAACTTAAAAATCTTGGATTTCAGATAAGACACCCCTCCTAAAAAAGAGTAATAACCAACTTAAAATACAACTTCCAACTACATGAAAAGTGAGGGCAGGACTTAACGTTTTTACAGACACCCTTCAATAATAACATCCCCAAGTAATTATTGAGATTATAGTCCTGGCCTCAACCTCCTATTTTTAAAAATAGTAATAATCAACTTCAAATATAAGTTCAACTACTTGAAAGTTGAGGGCAGGACTATGTTTTTTCATAAGCTCTCTTCAATACTTAACCCCTTAAGTTTGGTTTTTAGAAATGTCCTGTCCTCAACCCTACCCTATTTCTAAAAAAATAATTACCTAAAATTCTAAATATCACATACACCCAATATAATAATGAGGAGTAGGGATGTAGTTTTCTTCTCTTTTTGGCCAGTTTCCATAAAGAAATTGGTCCCCCCCCAATATGTGGAAAATTACTCCCTGCTCCTCACCCCTAATTAATCACACAAAAATTCTAAATAGCTCATCCGCCAATATAATAATTGTGAGCAGGGATGTTGAATTCTAAAAACTATTATTAGGACCAATTTTCACCGAGTTTATTGGTCCCCGAGTGAAGGAGAGGTTACTCCCTGCTCAATATGAAACTTAAAATATAACTTCCGAGTATATAATGAATGGGAGCGGGATCTCTTTTCATCTTATTAACCACTTCTTGAAAAATTTCCTGCTTCCAAACTATTTTTACTATCAACTTCTAAAATTCTAAATAGAACATAAACACAATATAATATATATGGGCAGGGAGAATGT
>PLXT01000072.1 GCA_003151535.1 Methanobacterium sp. | reverse complement strand
CTAAGAGTAGTCCTGAGAAAGAGGAGATACAATGCTTAATGGGATTGTAAATTAAAGATACTTTAAATTTGTTAATTAATCAAACTTTTAATTATCCCTTTACCTTTGCTTTCAGGTTTATCTATTTTTTCTATATATTTTTCTTGAACATCTAGCATTCTATGAAGATTTTTAACCTGGTCCTTTAATTGATCTCTTTCATTTTTGACTTCGTTTATTAGATCTCCGAGTTTATCAAAGTCTTTTTTACGTAGTATTTTAACGAATTCATCTGCTTGGAATGGGTTGTTACCTTCTAATCGTATTATATATCTTTCATATTGAAATTTACGTTCTCTCATCTTCTTATCAACAATTACAGTAATGTCTTTACATTTCATTATCCTTGCATCAATTACATCCACAAATGATCACCAAGAATTATTGTGAATTATAGATATGTTACGATTAATGTTAGAGCAGCTGAAAAGTAATCTATAAAAATAATTTTAGTTTGAAAAATTAAATTTGAATTTAAATCAACAGGACTCATAAAATCAGGAGTTAAAATTGCAGAAAAACCATTATGGATAGATTGGTACAAATAAAAAGAAGTTAAAGGTTAAAAAGTTAATTTCATTAGTATGAAAAATAAGTATCAATTGTGATAATTTTATAAAATAAATGAGTTGATAAAATGAGTAATGATAAATTTATAAGGATCCATTATAATACTGGAGAAGTTGAAATGTTTCAATTAAAAAAGGGAGCTGTTTCTAATTTTAAAATTTTAAAGAACGACCGTATATCTATTCTGTTTGATGATGATGATGAAAAGTGGGAACAGATAATCCCATTGACAAGTATCAAATTTTATGAAACAAATAGAATAAGGAACTTTCCTAGTTATATCTAAATTTGTTTAAAACCCTAGATATAAAGACCTATTCATTTTAAAGAAATAACAAATGTTAATTTCCATAAAAATATTTGATATGAATATCAAGTATCATTGGTGGTTAAATGGACTATAATGCAAAGAAAATTCAACTTCCTACTGAAAAAGGATTTAACTTTTGAGGTTGGAAAAGAAAATGTTAAATCCATAGATGTAGATACAATTGAAAAAGTGATTCGTTTAGTATATGACGGAGATGGGGAATGGGATACCAAGTTAATCCCAATTCAAGGACCAACTGATATTCTATATGTTTGATTTTCTATTCCTTTTTTTTAGTAATGACAATTAATATTTTAAAAACATTTAATTAAATCAGAATTAAAGATGCTTATAATGAAAAATGATCTTTTTAATCAAACTTTACTGCGTAAATATTCTAAAAATTTTAAATTAACTCTCTCAAAGCATGAGCTTATCTTAAAACATATCCAAAAAATGGATCAAGGCCAGTTTGAGGCGGAAACTAAGAATTATATCTATTTTTATGAAGTATGGTTAAAAGACATTTTAGGATATGATCTCGATGAAAACGTTCTTGTTGATGAGAAAGAAGAACATGGACGAGGTAAAAGCGAGTTTATATTAAAATCTGGTGATAAGAAATTCATGGTGGTTGAGCTTAAGGATCAGAAGACAGATCTTGACAAACCACAAAATCGGGTTAACGATAAACGAACACCTGTTGACCAGGCATTTGATTACGCCCAACATACTGGAGATATTGACTGGATACTTGTATCTAATTATAATGAATTCCGACTATATAACTGGCATAAGAAAGGCCATTTTATTTCTTTTAAAGTAGGTGAACTTTTAGATAAAACACTACTCTCATATTTCCTGCTTACATTCTCTAAGAAAAGCCATATCGAAACGGGTTATATTGATAGATTAATGGATAAAACAGTTGTAATCGAACGGGAACTGGAAAAAGAATTTTACAAACTATACAATGAAACACGGTTAATGTTAATAAAAGAATTTGAAGAAATCAATAACCTATCCCGACTTGAATCAATCCATTACGCACAGATGATAATGAACAGATATATGTTCATCTGCTTCGCTGAGGACATAGATCTCTTACCGGCTCAAGTTTCCACAGATACCATATCAAATCCAATACTTAATGGAAACTTAAGACATGGAAGTATCTGGCAAAGATTAAATGAATTATTTTTAGATATAGATGAAGGAAATGAATATAAAAAGATATCCCAATACAATGGGGGAATATTCAAAGAAGATTTGGAACATCTCAAAATCAGAGATATTGTTGAAGATCAAAAGTTCTTTAATGATGTTTACCAGGACTGGAAATTTAAAGAATACGAACAAGATGTAAATGACAATCTAGGACCATATGGTCAGAAAGTTAATCCTATTTATCGTAACCTGCTCACAATATCCACATTTGACTTTTCAACAGAGCTAGATGTCAATATACTCGGCCATATATTCGAAAATAGTATCGGAGATATAGAAGAACTTAAAGAAGATTCAAAAGGACGTAGGAAAAAAGACGGCATATTCTATACTCCTGAATACATTACAGACTATATCTGCAGAAATACTATAATACCCTTCCTGAGTATATCTGGTAAAATAAATACTATTCCAGAACTCATGGGAGAATATGGAAGATCAAAAATTGAAGATCTTGATATCAAAGTTAAAAATATCAAAGTAGTAGATCCTGCCTGTGGAAGTGGAGCATTTCTAAACAAAGCTGCAGATATATTAATGGAAATGCATGATGCAATTCGAGAACGATTATATACTAAAGACAAATTAGATCATCTATGGGATCCCATAGAACAGAGAAGAGAAATTTTAATCAATAATATCTATGGAGTAGACCTAAACGAAGAATCCGTGGATATAACTAAGTTATCACTTTTTTTAAAAGTCTGCAGAAAAGGTTTGATACTACCAAATATTGATAAAAATATCAAATGTGGAAATTCACTTATTGAAGATCCTGAATTTACAGATAAACCATTTAACTGGGAAAAAGAGTTTAAAGAAATTTTTAAAAATGGAGGATTTGATATAGTAGTTGGTAATCCTCCTTACGTAGATAACAGGGGATTTGATAAAAACCAATTAAAATATTTTTATGAAAATTATGTTTCTTTTTCTAAAGCAGGTACTAATGAATTTAAAACAAGAAAATTCAATACATTCGTAGCTTTTATAGAAAAAATAAATCAATTGTCTAAAAAAGGAGGATTATCAGGTTATATTGTTCATAAAAACTTGTTAAAAACAACTTCATATAAAGGAATTCGATATTTGATGCTTAAAAATTTTAAAATTGATAAGATAGTAGATTGGGGACCTGATCAATTTGCAGATGTAATTGCTGAAACCATTTCTGTTATACTTGAGAAAAATGAGGTAACGGATAATGAAATTACGATTGAATTCTTTAGTAAAAATAAACAAATAAAATCAAATTCAATAAATCAGTCATTATATCTAGATTCATTTGATTACATCTTCAATATTAATTTAAAACCCTCTGAAATTAAATTATTAAAGAAAATTGAGAATAATAAATCCAAATTATCTGAATTCGTTATTATTAATAATGGGATAGTAACTGGAAATGATAAAAAGTTTGTCATATCTGAGGAAGTAGATAATTACAAAATCTGCGTTACAGGTAAAAATATTGAAAGGTATGGATTATCAGGGTTTAAGGGCTATTTAAATTACGATCCTTCAAAATTGTTGAGATCCCGATCTAAGGATATTTTTGAAGCTAAAGAAAAACTCATAATGCAAATGATAAATATAAAATTTGTTGTATATTTCGATAATGATCAGTTGTATAATCTAGGTACTACTTACGCTATAACTAAAAAAAGCGATAGTACCAACCTTAAATATATTCTAACAATTTTAAATTCTAAATTAATGGAATTTTATTATCTAAAAAAATTTACTAACGAATCTACTTTAACAAATGCGATTTCTACAAAAAATATCTATGAGTTACCAATAGTAGGAAATATAAATAAGAACCATTCATAGAAAAATCAAACCAAATACTAATACTTAAAAACGAGTTACGTGATGAATTAAATGGGTTTAAAGGTTGGTTACAACGTGAGCCTTATAATATTGTCAAGTTTTCAAAAAAGCTTAATAAATATTATAAATTATCCTTTGAAGAATTCTTAACTGAATTAAACAAGAAGAAAGTTGATACTAAACAAAGGAAAACTCAAGAACTTCTTAAAACCGAATTTGAAGAAAGCGTCACCATAATCAATCCTTTGCTCCAACAAATAAAGGAAACAGATAATGAGATTGATAAGATGGTATATGACTTGTACGGTTTGACACCAGAAGAAATTAAACTAATTGAAGACTGTACGAAATAGGAGTTAAAATGAGAAGTGCTATAAAAATTATAGTGGCAATTAGTTTTGTAACTTTAGCAGTATTGATAATATTACCTATTATATTTCTATATTTAAAAATTAGTTTAGGTCTATTTGGGACGTACATATCTACTATTGGAAGCGTTATCGTAATTTTGTTAATGCTAATTACAATAATTTTAACTGAAAATGCTACAACAAAACAAATAGAATCATGGGAAAGATGGGAGTTAATTCAAAGGAAACAATCTATAAAGTCATTAATAAAAGAATTTAAACTTAATATGGAAATTTATGAAATTATAAAGGTATATACACAAAAGAACGTGAAAGTAGTAAATATCAAGGAAAATTTAATAATTTTATTTTAACAAGTATAGAACAATGTTTGCATAACTCTCCAATCGATAACAAAAAAATAAATAGTGATTTGTTGTTAATTTATTTCATACTGAAGATCCATGATAATAAACTTACAGCCACCAGAACACCTAATATTACACAAAAAAGCTTATCAGACTTAACCAATTCAATAATAAATGATTTTGAATCAAATAAAAGTTTATTTGAAAATACATTAAAGATGTTGAGAGAATACTAATGAAATATCGTAAAACATGTATATACGATTTTAGGAATAATTCTAATAATCCTAATAATAATAGTTTTAATGGCAATTCTNNATATAGCAACGATACAGGGAGATTAGAGACTTTATATTACTTTTATTTTGAATGTGTAATAAATTATTTATGATTAAGGATATAATAAATATAATCAACTCTTTTTCATGATAAAAATTTTTTATATATTTTGGGTGCTTAATATGGGTGAAGGTTTAAAATTCATATTATATTTTATAATTGGAGGTTCTATTCTAACATTTGTTACATACTTTGGAAGTAAAGATAAAGGTATATTGGCAGCTTTCATTGCATTGTTTCCTATGGTCAGCCTGGTGAGTATTTTAACCATATATAGTGAAGCAGGTAGTTTACCTGTATTAGATTATGTTAAAGGACTCTTGATTCTAACACCATTATGGATCATTTTTCTGTTATGTGTAACATATTTACTCCCTAAACAAGGATTATTTGTTGCTTTAGTTATCGGAATAGCAATTTATATCATTATATCAATTTTATTAATAAATTATCTCAATTATTAATCCTAATCAACAAAAAAAAGTTAATGAAAAAATCTTATTTCTTTGAAACAACAATAAGGGCAGGTTGACTGTTTAATAGCATTCCTTCTTTGAATTCGTCCATGGTGTATTCGATTATTCCTCGGTCAGGGTCTGCTATTCTAACTTTTTGAAGGGTTAGGTTTATGCCTATGAGGTCCACATAGTGTCCGCCTTTATAGACTTTGTAATAGGTTGGCCATCCTGCGGAGATTCCATGAACTATTATGGCCATTCCTGCTTTGATTGATGTTGCTATTCCTGTCCATCCAAGGTCTATGTACTTTGCTTCATGAACTGTTAAAGATACATTGTGTTTAATTGCCTCGGCTATTATACCTGCCATTAATTCCATGACTTGTACCATTTGGTTGTTTCTTCTAGTTTTGCCATTTCAGATTCTGATTCACCTGATACTCCAAATGTTGACAAGGCCTCCATACTACTTGAAGGTCCGCAGGTGTATGCTGTTTCCTGGTAATGGTATATTACATTGTTTACCAGGATCCAATCAGTATGTGGAGTTGGAACTGGATCATTTATGTAAACATAATTAGGTTGTCTTTTATTTAAATTTACAAATGCATCCCAAACAGCTTTAATTTTCAGATATTTAGTATAAGTTACATATTGGACCTGTTTAACTCCATTTTTACGAAGATATACCTTTGTTGGAGTTCCTTTATATGCTACTACACCTGCAATCATTAAAACAAAATCAGCTTTTAGGATCTGATAATTTTTAACAGTATCATAATTATTGGGATCTGTTGTTTTGAATATTCTCTTTAAAAAAGAAAGAATGGACATTTATGAACCTCCTGTTTGAGCTAAAATTGAGTTTATTTGACTGATTAGTTTTGCTTTAGTAATCTTAGAACTAGTTGCCATAATTGTTTTAATCTCTGATATAGCGACAGTGGGGGTTATCACAGGCATTGAAGTAACAGTTAATGTGTTATTTCCTCTACATTGCACGGGTCATTTAAAGGACTTTCTAAGTATTCAGATATTGAATCTATAAAGTTTTGATAATTTAAACTTAATATTTCACTTCTTCCCATACCTGAACTCAACATTAATGAGATTATTGCCTTATATTTTGGAAATGCTAATTTAATATCATTTTTATCTGGAATATCTTCAATAGTCTCTTGATATCCACTTTGTTTAAGGTGTATTTTTCCTAATTCAAGATCAAACTCACGATAAAATGTTCTTATAGCGTTTAACATTTCCCTGATAGTTTTTGTTGTAAAATCTTTTGCAAGTAAATAGTCTTTAAAGTCAAGTTGATACTGTTTAACTTTCCTATGTCTCATTCTTAAACGGTCTTCCTCTTCTTTCTCAGCTTCGGTAATCCACTCATTAGGGGGGTCATATCTAAGAATTCACTATATACTTTAAGTACATATAAATAACGGTCTTGTGTACCTTGTTTAAGGTTTCTAGACCGAATAAAGGTGAGTACTAAAGGGTCATTTGATACTTCCATGTTCACATTATTTATGAAGTTTTAGTTAAAAAGTTCATGAAACACAGTTAGGAGTTGATGACAATTTGTATTCTATCCTATGGATAACCAAAACATATGTCAAACTATCAGCTCCCATTATCTTTTTTGAATCTCACTTTTTCCATACAAAATTATTTGAACTTCGTTCCACAAAAAATTTACTAATTGATATATAAACTAAAAAATAGTTTAAAACTTCAAAGTTCAATATTCTGTTATTATGTAATCGAAACTATTCCAATCGATATTCCTATTCATTATTGATACTGATTGATTGTAATATTTAATTCCAAAATTACATATCGCGTGTCTTTATTTAATAATTTTAAATAAAAAGACTTTATTTATAGAAATAAAGTTCAATTAAAGAATTTATTAAGTAAAAAGAATCTAGAACTGATGATAATAGACTCCATATTTCTTGGGAATTGGTTAATTTAGAAATAATATTTAGATTATTTTTCAAATATTGAAATTAATCTGAAGTATGGAGTTTGAAGAATTCAAATTATATGGGGAGATAAAATGGATGCTGTTGAAAGAATTGAAAAGGATATTGACCTTTTTGCAAAAAATATAAAAGAAATAGAATCAATAAAAATTGATGAAGAAGAGGTCCAAGTTGTTGAAATGGCCAGAAACTACAGGAAAGACACAGACTATTATCTTGAAAAAAAGGACTATTTAACCTCATTTGGTTGCATAACCTACGCACATGGACTTTTAGATGCAATGCGCCTTCTACATGAACTTATATAAATGTAATATGGATATTACCAATGGATCCTAAATAGTTAAAAAATGGGGATAAAATGAGAAATCTATTCAAAAGAGAATCAAAGGTTGAACAATACTCAAAAGAACATGTAGACATGGTTTATGAGAGTTTGAACCAACTAAAAATTCTCATGGAATACTTCTACAACAATGAATTTGATAAAATCGATAAAAAAGTTGATGAAATATCCCAGTTAGAACATAATGCAGATGATATTCGAAGGAAGATGGAAATTGAATTTTTTAATGGAGCATTTTTGCCATTTGACAGGGAAGATCGGATAGTCTTAGCCGAAAGTGTTGATAGTGTAGCAGATATGTGCCAAGAAACTGCCTTCGGTATATGTTTAAGCAGGATCAATTTTCCCAAGGGTTATATAGAAGACTTTTCAGATCTTATGAATTCTATTTATGAAACTGTAACTGCCTTAAAAAAATGTATCGAACTATTGGACGAAGATCTAGGAGAAGCTCTAAAAAAAGCCCACGAAGTCGAGAGATTAGAGGATGAGGTAGACAAAATAGAAAGAAGGATACTTAAAAGATTGTATATAAGCTATAAAAATCAAGAAATCGATATTTTAACCCACATAGAGATTAAAAGTACAGTCCTAAGACTGGGAAATATATCAGACCGTGCTGAAAATGCCTCGGATCGAGTTCCTATTATAGTAGCAAAGAGGAAAGGATAATTATTATAAATCTAATAAAATGTCGTCTAAAGACATAGAAATACGATTGAAAAATGCTTCATACGATTTAAAATTCCTTTTAAATAGAAAATACAAAAAAAGGGTAGCTCTAAATTTGGTTGCTAATAAATATCTCCTGAACAAAGATGGAAGAAATTATTTGGTAAGAAAAGTATTTTCTGATGAGAAATCAAGAGATAGATCTCATAAAATCGTTGATATAAATAATATAACCAATAAAACTATTTTTATAGATGGTTATAATGTTTTAATATCAGTTGAGACCATATGCAATCGGGAATATGGTTCATTGATCATGTGCGATGATGGTGTTTTAAGAGATCTAAAAGCGGTTTTTGGGAAATATAAAATCAATTCAACAACTGAAAATGCTTTGAATAATATAATCACTATTTTAAGTCAACATAATCCAGCATATATCTTCTTCTTCTTTGACAGTCCTGTGAGTAAAAGTGGTGAGCTTGCACAAATCACAAAATCAATAATTCAAATCCACAAACTCAATGGCAGTGCAGTAACCAATAAAAATGTTGATTTCGAACTTGTAAAACTATCAAAAAAATATAATGGGATAGTAGCTACAAGTGATGGTCCAATAATAGATAAGGTCAAAAATGTATTGGATATTCCTTTCTGGATATGTAAAACATTAAACTAGTTTTTAGGAATGTTTAATAAAAAAAAATATTTATAGCTCGTCAAATTAAAAAAAATAAAAAATTGGATTAAAATTAATCCATGTCTTGCATTCTTTCTTCGAGCATTTTAAGAACACCAGGAAGACTAGTATATTCCATTTCATCTGCTGGTAATCTGTGTGGTTCGAATGGTCCGTGTCTTCTCATGTACTCTGCAATTTCGGATGCTAGGTTTCTTGACCTGTCAAATGATGGATCATCAAACATGTCCAGTGGCCCAACGAGTTCTGAGTTGTTTATCTGGAATCCAAGAGCAATTACCCGTGGAGGTCCATCAAATCTTACAGGAGTAGCATTTTCCTGAGCAACAGGCATTAATGGACCGTTATGTGAACCCCTCATCCATCCACTTACTAGGTGCGGGAATGCAAATGGTTCAACAACTTCTCCTGCAGCAGGGAATCCAGATTGTGATCTTACTATTGCAACTGGGTCATCCTTTCCAATATACTGACCAGCCATTAGGTTTAATCTTTCTGTGCTTATTGAAGCAGCTATCTCATTGTCACTCCTTCTTGTAACATGTTTAATAACATATCTGCCTGTTGAGCCTAGTAATGCGAGTGCATCATACATCTCATCAGGACAGGACATTGTGACTTTTTTGTGTTCAATAACATCGAATATTTCGAAATCGTATCCTCCATGGAGTGAAGGGTCTATAACAAGTCCAGCTGTGTTAAATGGGTCAGCAAACATTCTAAATATGGGCATGTTAAATGCACCAGGTTCAGTTTTATCACAACAGAAGACTATTACCGGGTCAGATGGTCTTTCTTTAAATTCCATCTCAGCACATCCAGGACCCATTCCTTTGATGTTACCAGAAAAAGTGTCTGAAAGAAGATCTTGGCCTGCCCCATAAAGTTTCAGACTTTTTGCAACTTTAGTTGCTTCCATGAAAGCATTAAATGCTAGTTCATGAACTTCTTCATTTTCTTCTCCATTTCTGTGGGTCATTATCAAGTCAATGTCATCACCACAGCTGGTGATATGATAATCAACCAGAAGCGATTCTTCCTTAGCTTTAGCAAGTAGTTCATCACATTTGTTAAGCAAAGCACTATGAGTCTTTGCATGTCCAGCTATACTGCCGACATCCGCTTTTATTACACTAATAGTAGTTTTCATACAATATACCTCCAAAAATTATCATGAAAATTTTAAAACAGCATTTGTAGGCAATTAAAGGTAAATGGAGCCAAGTTACTCTTTCAGTAGCTGTACTCATAATCAAAAATTGACCTAAAAACAGCCTAAGCTGTCAATATCAACCTATACTATGAAGTAGTTTATGAATAGAAATCCATATAAAAGTTACTATAAAAACTGGATAGTTGAAATATTTCTCATCAAAAAAATATTGATTAAACATCTAAAATAAAATGATCAACTTATACGAAGCTTATCACTGATCTTTTGTGCCATTTCCATGGTTTTTGATGATCCACCAAGATCAGGCGTTAAAACCTTACCTTCACATATTACATCCAATAATGCATTTTCAAGTTTTTTTGCTTCATAATGTTCTCCAAGATAGTCCAACATCATCACCGCAGATAAAATCATAGCTGAAGGATTCGAAATTCCTAAGCCCGCTATATCTGGTGCAGAACCATGTACTGGTTCAAATAATGCGTTGTTATCTCCTATATTTGCAGATGGTACCATACCAAGTCCACCAACTAGTCCAGCTCCTTCATCAGAGAGTATATCACCAAATAGGTTGGTTGTGACAATAACTTCAAAATCTTGGGGTTTGGTGATTAGGAACATAGCTGCTGCATCAACATAGTTCTCATCGGTACCAATATTAGGAAATTCATCTGCAATCTTATAAAATGATTCCCTGAAAATACCATCGGTCTTCTTTAAAACATTGGCTTTATGTACAGCTGTTACCTTATTTCGCCCTGTTTTTTCTGCATGTTTAAATGCAAACTTGCATATTCTCTCTGACGCAGATCTAGTAATAACCCTTAAAGCTGTTGCACCATCTTTCGTATATCCTTCTATACCCGAATAAAGTCCTTCAGTATTTTCCCTAACTATTACGAAGTCAAGATCATCAAAAAGGCAGTTTATACCCTGGTATGACTTTACTGGTCTCAAATTAGCATAAAGATCTAATTCATTTCTAAGGCTTATTATAGCACTTTTATGTCCTGGTACTGTTGTCACAGATCCGAAAAGTGTTGCATCGGCTTTTTTTGCTTTGGACAAAGTTTCATCAGGAATAGTAGTTCCAGTTTTATTATAACATGCATCTCCTGCATAGGCTAGTGTATAGTCCAATTCAATATCCATAATTTCAAGGACATGTAAAAGGGCTTCAGTAACCTCGGGTCCAATACCGTCTCCAGGAATTAAGGTTATATTGTACATAAGATCACTCGTGAATTTTTAAATTATCAAAATTGTTAATATAGTATATTTTCTTTGTATTATAACAATTTAGTAAAGCATGTCCAATTATTCGTGAGTATGATAAATGTTTTTAATCTAAATCATTGTATGTGGGCTAATGTTTTTTGATTACCTTTATCTTCTGATGACTGTTTAAAGCCATTAGGTATCTTTAAAATTTCTATATTCCTAATCGTGACCATCACATCTTCCTTAGTTCAACTACATCTACCAGTCGCCCAAGTTTTATCGTGAACATAATATATTTATTCAACGAAGTCCTAACAATATAATACTACTTGGAGTGAGATTTCTATTATTACAAAATTCTGTAAAAAGTGGCATTTTTTTTTCATCTGTAATTTAGGAGTTTTAACATATGCGAATGATACTGTGTTATATCATAAAAGGTAAGGTTTATGGAGAAACAATAACATAAAATAAGAAAAATGTTATTTTGAGATTATTTACTTTGAATCATTTGAAGTTATATTCATTAATTTAAGGTGGTATAAAAAATGGAACGTGAAGAAAACATTGAAAGATTGATTCAAACACTGAAGGATGATGACGAACTTGTTCAAACACAAGCCGTGGGACTACTTGAAGAAATTGGTGAACCCACTGTAGAGTTATTATTAGTTTCTGCAAAGGATAATAATAAAGAAGTACGGAAAGGTTCAATACGTGTCCTGGGAATCCTAGGTGATGCTCGAGCAGTTGATGTACTCATTAATTCACTAAAAGATCCAAACAAATGGGTTAGAAGAGAAGCTTCGACCGCCCTAGGGAACATGGGAGATCCCGCTGTTGAACCACTTATTGTTACATTAAAAGATGAAGATTGGCGCGTTAGGGGCGGTGCAGCCTGGGCCCTTGGTAAAATAGCCAATAAAAACGCAATAGAACCACTTATTGAAGCTATGGATGATGATAGCGGTTTTGTTAGAGGTGGTGCTGCATGGGCCTTGGGCAATATTGGCGATAAAAGAGCCATAGAACCCTTAAAAATTGCTTTAAATGATAAAAGTAGTTATGTAAAACGGGTTGCAGAGAAATATTTAAAGAAATTAGAGTAAAATTGATCTATTTATGACAAGTACAACTAAAGGATAATGACAGGGAGTTAGTTATAAAAATTAAAGTTAACTATCCTTTAGATTTAATTTTTTTATTATTTAATAATAATTCATTAACAAGTCAAAAATTCAATCCATTTGACATTTATATCCGGAGAGCAGGAGGTATTCAAATTGAAAGTTAGCGTAATTGGGGCATCAGGAAAAGTAGGAAAAACAGCAGCATTTTGTTTGGCTGAGGAAAATTGTGTGAACGATTTAGTGCTCATATCACGTAAAGAAAGTATAGATAAGGTTGAAGGAGAAGCATTGGATATGTACGATGCCCTTGCAGCCAAGGATGTTAATGTTAAAATAACTGCATCCTATGATTTTGAAGATGTTAAAGGCTCAGATCTTATTGTTTTAAGTGCAGGACAGCCAAGAAGTGCAGAAATGACTAGAATGGATGTTGCTGTGCCTAATGCAAAGATTGTAGCAGAATATGCTAGAGCTATTGCAAAATTTGCACCGAATGCAATTATACTTGTTGTAACCAATCCAGTAGATGTAATGACTTACATAGCTTTAAAAGCATCAGGATTCGATAAAAATAAGGTCTTTGGTCTTGGAAATCACCTAGATTCTCTCCGATTAAAAAATCTTATATCACAACATTTCAATATCCATGTAAGCGAGATCCATACCAGAGTAATGGGAGAACATGGTGATAATATGGTACCGATAATGAGCTCTACATCTATTGGTGGAATATTACTCAAATACTTCAAGGGATATGATGATTTTGATATGGACAGGACGGTTGAAAAGGTTAAAAACGCAGGTAATTATGTTATCCAAAAGAAGGGCGCAACAGAGTATGGACCAGCATTTGCAATATCAAATATAGCCACTATCGTTTTAAATGATGAAAAAAAGATATTAACAGTCAGTGCATTCCTAGACGGCGAAATCGAAGGTGTAGATGATGTTTGTTTAGGCGTTCCAGTTAAACTGGGTATAAGTGGTATTGAACGAATAATTCCAATTATCATGACTGAAAGGGAAAGAACAGCCTTTTTAAAAGCAGCAGAAACAGTAAAAAAAGATACAGATTTTGTTGTTAAAGCACTTGATGAAGATATATCCTCTAAATAATTCTTTTAATTTATATTGAACCCTTTTTAGTTCGGTCTTTAATGATTCTTAAATAAAAATAATAAAAAAAATTAAATGATTAAATCTCCTTCTTACAAAAATGATTATTTAATACTGTTAGAAGTATCATTTTTCTTTGCTGTTCCATTGTTGCTAATAGTTTCATTTTTTGCTGTACTTACAGTCACAGTTGCCGTTTTATGGGTTGAAGTACTAGGACTACTATTATTAGAAACATTTCCAGTCGAATTATTGGATATGTTAAGGGAGAGTGTTCCTGCACCTTGATATAAACCCACAAAATATCCCCCTACACCAGCTACAATAACCAAAGCAACCATCAAAATTATAATTTTATTATCCATTATTGACCTCCTAAAGAGTATAGTTATTACAAATATTATTAAATTTTATTTACACAAATTTGATTATGACATTATTTTAATAAATTTACTTGTTAGTACTTTACAACACCCCTATTAATTTAACGTGAAAAAATGTTATTAACGAGATATTTGTAAATGATGGAGTTTGAAAAAGTTTATATAAGTGTTCAGTTATAACTTTAATCATAGTCTATATTCTGAACAATGTATAAAAATAATTCATTAAAAAAATTATATTTCAAGATTGGATTTTAAGAGATGTTTTTTTGAGGCTGTCAAGTTAATGGGTGTTGGGCTTAATTTATATTTTTTTGAGTTCCGTTTTCCCAGATTAGCCTTCTAGAAAGCTTAGAATTTCAAGTGTAATTACTACACACCCAACAACTTGACAACCCCGTTTTTTTCGGAAAATTTGTTCCGGTAAATTTATATGATATCTCCATCAAATAAGATTACCTTTTAAAGTTGACAGAGTAATATAAAAGACATAAATTGCTTTATTAAGAGAGATGGAATTCAAATGATAAGTATAGGAATTTTAGACTTACAAGGAGATGTTTCAGAACATTTTGAAGCAACTAAAAAAGCTCTGAAAAAAATGAAAATTAATTCAGATGTTTTAAAGGTGAAAACAGTTTCAGATCTTCCAAAATGTGATGGACTAATCATTTCAGGAGGGGAGAGCACAGTTATTGGCAAACTCATGAATAAAACAGATATGAAGCTTGCAATAATTGAGCAGGATATTCCCATAATGGGAACCTGTGCAGGATTGGTGCTCCTTGCAACAGAAACAGATTACGAACAACCATTACTTGGACTCATAGATATGAAGGTAATAAGAAATGGTTTTGGGCGTCAAAAAGCATCATTTGAAGAAAAAATTGAAATATTCGGCAGTAAATATGAGGGCGTTTTTATAAGAGCACCCTATGTTGAAGAATTAAAAGATGGAGTCGTACTAGCAAAATTAAGGGGTAAAATAGTTGCATTGGCATCTGGGAAACATGTTGCCACTGCATTCCATCCCGAGCTTACAGATGATACGAGGATTCATGAGTACTTCATTAAGGAGGTATTGAAATGTGTGGAATAGCAGGAGTTGTATTTAAAGATAGAAAACTTCACCCAGTAGGCGATGCATTAACAAAAATGTTAGATGCATTACAACATAGAGGACCAGATTCTGCTGGTTTCGCAATATACGGAGGTCTTGGACTTGAAGAAAACGAGTACCTCCTGAATATAGAAGTTAAAGAGAAATCAGGCCTTTTAGAAGCTGTGAAAAATACAGTTACTAGAGTAACACCAATAAAAAAAGAGGAAATAATCCCCTCTGTTGAAAATTATATAATTTATCGATGCAAAATCTCGTTAAATTCTTTTTCCGAGTTAAAACCACTGATAATGGACATTGACAAAATTGAAGATGTTATTGTACTTAACGGGGCCCATTCATTCGAGATGATAAAAGATGTTGGTCTGGTAAAGGATATAGCAGCCAGATATGACACAAGATCCAAAATGGGTACACACGGAATTGGCCATACAAGGTTTTCAACAGAAAGCTTGGTAGACAGATACCATGCACACCCATTCCAAAGCTACATCATACCAGATATAACTGTTGTGCACAACGGCCAAATAACGAATTATTGGAAAATAAGGGATCCATTAGAACGTAAAGGCCACATATTCGAAACCAACAATGATACTGAATGTATTGTACATTACATAGCAAATAAATTATCTGAGGGATATAAACTTGAAGAAGCTCTAGAACAGTCTGTTAAGGATATGGATGGGCCTTTTTCATATATAATTGGAACACCTGACGGTGTTGGGATAGCTAAGGACCAGCTTGGGCTAAGACCTGGAGTAATGGCTGAAAACAATGAAATCTTTGCTATAGCTTCAGAAGAAGTTTCTCTACGTGAAGTAATGGACACACATGATATAGACCAAATATCACCCGGAGAAACACGGGCTTACACTATTTAAGGATTATAAACTAGTTAATAAAACTATTAACCAAATATGGAAAAATTTAGGTGATTATTATGAGTGAATTTATAATCAATGCCGAGCACCAACCACCAAGGGAAATAAACCGTGCCATAAGAAAAGCTGCAACAGAGTACGACAAGATAACAATTAAAAACCCTAATGCAATGCATTATCTTGCTGCAGGACTTGTAGATCCTGTTGAGCTTGTTATAGATGGATCAGCAGGTTACTTTGCCGGCACCATGATACATGGAGCAAAAATACACATTACGGAGAATGCCGGATGGTTTCCTGGAGATAATATGACTGAAGGAGAAGTTATTATCGACGGATCAGCAGGTGATGGTGTTGGTCAGGGAATATATGGTGGAACTGTAGTTGTGAAACGGGACGTTGGCTCTAGAACCGGCGAAATAATGAAAAACGGTACCATAATTGTTGGTGGAAATTCAGGATTCATGAGCGGACTATTCATGATGGGAGGACGTATAATAATCCTTGGAAACATATCAGAAGATGCCGGCGAATCCATAATAAGAGGAACAATATATGTCCGTGGAAGTATCAAAAGTCTTGGGAAAAACGCCAAGGTTGAAGAATTAGACCATGAAGACAAAAAAGAACTCCAGGAACTGCTTCCAGAATATGGGTTCAATTTGGAAGAAAAAGAATATGATTCGTTCAAAAAGATAATTCCTCGATCAAACAGACCATTCTACGGAAAAGAATCAGAGGAGGGATGAAAATGGGAATAACGACCAGTAATAACGAAAAAGTGGCAATAGTCGGAACACCTTGCCATATGATAGCAGCAAGCAAGATGGACGAATTTTCAGATATCCTAGGGGAATCACCTATTGACATCAAAATTGGACTTTTCTGCATGGAAAACTTCTCATACAGTTACATGAAAAAACTTTTAGAAGAAAATAATGTTGACATAAACGATGTTAAGGAATTTAGAATCGAGAAGAACTTTCTATGGTTCTATTTAAACGAGGATAAGACATTCAAAATACCAATTGAAAAAGCCAAATCATGCACACGTAAAAACTGCAATATATGTATGGATTTTACATCAGAACTTTCTGACATCTCTGTTGGTTCTGTTGGTTCTGAAGAAGGTTGGTCAACCATCATAGTCAGGAGCAATAAAGGCTTGGAATTAGTTAAAAATGCTGAAAATGATGAGTATATACAAACCAAACCAATAGAAGAATCTGGGCTTAAACTAATTGAAAAACTTGCTAACAAGAAGAAAAAAGAAAACCTTAGTGAAATAAGGAAAAGGGAAATGGTTGGAAGACCAGTCATATACAGAAGACAAATGCCACTTACAGAATTCGTTGAAGAAGTCTCAAACTGTCAGTTTAAAGACCTCAAAAGTGATGTTATTGATATAGGTGCCTGTGTACTCTGTGGAGCATGTGATTTGGTATGTCCAGAAGGGGTAATAAGGATAGAAGATCGAAAACCACAGATAAAAGGCAAATGTCCAGAGGGATGTAATCTCTGCTATGTAGCCTGCCCCAGAACTTACATTCCCAATAATATTATAGATCAAGAATCTGATAAAAAACCCTTAGGAGACTACATCAAGATATTATCTGCAAAAGCTCCGAAACTAAAGGGTCAAGATGGTGGAGTTGCAACAGCATTACTAAACTATGCATTATCCGAAAAATTGGTTGATGAAGTAGTTGTGGTTGATAAAAGTGCTTCAGAAGCTTGGAAACCTGAACCTAAATTGACCAAAAATGTTGCAGATGTACTGAATGCTGCTGGAACTAAATATGCAGCATGCACTATTTTCACACCACTTAAAGAATTGAATAAGGGAAATGGAGGAGTTTAATTGCCATTTAAAGTTGAAAGAGACCAGAATCTCTGCAGGAGAAATTTCGACAGGCCAGGATGCTGCTGGTACATGTGCGATAACAGGGATGAAGAACTGTGCAAAAACTGTTACTCTTGTGTTAATAATTGTCCACACGATGTCTATGAAATAGTCAACGATGAACCATACCCACTTCACCATGAAAATTGTGTTGGATGCAGGATTTGTGAAGAAATGTGTCCAAATAATGCAATAGAAGTGAATGCTGTTCCAGAGGACAGAAGAAATGTCTGGTCACTTGGTGACATCGTGGAAATAGGTAGAAAATCAACAGAAGGATCTTACAAAGTTAGGGGATGCGGAGCCACCAGGGTGGTACCTACATTTGATGACCTTGTGATTATACCAGCCCAGGTTTCAAGACCACCTATAGACAAATACAGGGAACCTTGTAATACAAAGGTAACATTAGGTGCTAGGTTCGCTGAAAATCCATTAGTTTTGGACACGCCCATAATGATAGCTGCAATGTCCTTCGGAGCACTTAGTAAGGAAGCTAAAATAGCACTTGCAATGGGCGCTACTCTTGCCGGAACCGCTACAAACACCGGTGAAGGTGGAATGCTTCCAGAAGAAAGAAGGTATGCTTCAAAACTCATAGCACAATATGCTTCAGGAAGATTTGGTGTGTCTGCCAAATATCTGAATAATTCTGAGGCCGTAGAAATAAAAATAGGTCAAGGAGCTAAGTCAGGTATGGGAGGTCACCTCTTGGGGGAGAAAGTGACAGCAGATGTTTCACGTATACGAATGATACCCGAGGGAACAGATGCGTTAAGTCCTGCCCGTCATATGGATATTGTGGGACCTGAAGATCTTTCAATGAAAATATCACAGTTGCGTGAGATAACAGACTGGAAAATTCCAATCATTGTTAAATTCACATCTGGACGTGTTAGTGATGATGTAAAGATCGCAGCCAAAGCAGGAGCAGACATAATAGTTGTTGATGGTATGCAGGGAGGGACTGGAGCAGGTCCAGACATTGTTACAGAACACTCAGGTGTACCAACTATAGCAGCCATTGTTGAGGCAGATGAAGCTTTAAAACAAATAAATTTACGTGAAAAGGTAAATTTGGTTGCTGGTGGAGGTATTAGAAATGGTGCTGATGTTGCAAAGGCCATAGCTCTTGGAGCAGACGCAGTTTATATAGGTACAGCTGCCCTTGTTTCTATAGGGTGCAGAGTATGTCAGATGTGTTATGCGGGTCAGTGCAGAAAAGGTATAGCAACTCAAGACCCTCAACTTAGAAGGCGTTTAGATTATGTTGAAAGTGGTAAAAGAGTTGCCCGTTATATAGAAGCCATGACAGAAGAAGCTGTAATGCTTACACAACAAGCAGGCAATACAGATGTATTAAAACTTGAAAAAGATGACTTAAGAGCATTGACAGTGGAATCTTCTGTACTCACAGGAGTAAAAATGGCAGGTTTAGAAGCACCCATACGATCTAAGGGGATCTATTGATCCCATTTTTCTATTTTAATGAAAATTTATAGAACTTTTAAAATTTTCTTTTTAAATCACATCCAATAATCATTGAATAGAATAGATCTTTAATTAAATACAAAAAAAGTAGAATAAATTGATTATTAATTTTTTTTATGTCATAACTTTGATTCTATTAGATTTTATTTGATATGTCCTGATTAAAGAATTTTAACCTATGAATATTTGTTTTATATCAACAACAGCGGTTGTGCTCAAATTTTCAATATACGGATCATTTTTAACTTCACTAATTTTTTTTATTAAATTATTCTTTTCATTTTTAGGAATGTCCATTTGATCTATTGCTTTCTTTAAAGCATCTAAGTACATAATAACTGTAAATGAGTTTACTGTGTTTAATGCATTCTTACTCGATTCTTTAATATCAGTTTGTTGTGGATGATTTTTATGTGTATCATAAAATTTTGATTCTTTTATGAGTATAACCTCTTTATGAAATGGTGGACGACCATCATAAACCCTAACTTTCTCTACAACTAATGGTTCGTCTGCACCAGGGATGATAACATAATCTAATCGTTTTATGTCCACATCAAGATCGAAAAAACTTACACCCGATTGGATCCGAGCCTTAACATTTTCTTGTATTTCCTCATTATCTGATTGATAATTTCGAATAATTTTCACTAGATTTGATTTTATCATTAGTTACCCTCCATTAAACATTATTTTTATTTTATTTCTTTATTGAACTATAAGAAAATGTTATATTAATTATGTATTCCATTATTACTCTAATCTTTTAGGTAGTAATATAATGGATATCAGTTCTATTCTTTAGTTATACCACAATTTATTAACTCCCGCTCCACTAACTTTATTATACATATAGAAAAATTATTGTTTATTCTTAAATAAAATTTATAAAAAATTAGAAAAATTATTTGGAAGTGAAACTAATGGAATTACCTAAACTGATATCGATCATAGCATTAATAATATTAATAATTTTGCTATTAATATTCCTACCAATACTTGGAATAAGCTTTTGTATAGTTATAATAGTTGTAATTTTGTATAATAGATACATAAATAAAAAAAACAATCGTGAATGAGAATAAATATTTTACATATATTTTTTTTATTTACTGCGAAAAGATATTATCAATGGTTTCGCATTTCATTGGATATTTAGCGTTCTGTTGATTAAGAAATAATTAATTTATATATCAAGATCAAATGGCATATACTTGATTTTTAAAAGATACATCAATTAATTCGAAATTAAATATTTAGTTCATGTTTTCTAATTTTAAGATTTTAGTACCGCAATAGTTATATGATAATAGACAAAAAATATATCGGAAAGAGGTTGCCTATATCCAATGCGATCTCCTTTATAGGAAACAAATTAATCAGGAAATTTTATACTCCTGGTTGAGTCTCATCATTCAAAATGATTGAGACTTCTCATCAATATTAAAACAAACCTAAATTTTTATGGAGGAAATAAAAAATGGTACCAGTACTTAACTCTGGTGATACTGCTTGGATGTTAATATCTACAGCTTTAGTAATTTTAATGACAATTCCAGGTGTTGCTCTCTTCTATGGAGGTCTTATCCGGAGAGAAAATGTATTAAATACAATGTTTTTATCGTTTGTAAGTTTTGCAGTTGTAAGCATTATCTGGTTCGTATACGGTTACGATCTTACATTTGGAACTGATGTTTGGGGATTTATAGGAACAATATCAAACCCACTCTTTGGAGGAGTTGTTGAATCTAATTCACTTTCAACATATGCACCTACTATCCCTACAGGATTGTATGCAGTGTTCCAGATGACTTTTGCTGCTATAACCGTTGCACTTATTTCAGGTGCAGTAGTGGAGAGAATGAAATTTTCAGCGTGGCTAGCTTTTATACCTATATGGATAACACTCGTATACATGCCTATAGCTCATTGGATGTGGGGTGGAGGATGGTTAGCAAAGATGGGTGCGCTTGATTTTGCAGGAGGTACAGTTGTCCATGTTAATTGTGGTATGGCTGCATTAGCATTAGTATTGATTCTTGGAACAAGAAAAAACTCACGTTTATTACCACATCATTTAGGATATTCTATAATTGGTACAGGTCTACTTTGGTTTGGATGGTTTGGATTTAATGCAGGATCAGCCCTTGGTGCTACTAACCTAGCAGTTTCAGCCATGATTGTCACTAACCTAGCAGCTTGTGTAGGTATGCTGACTTGGATACTCATGGATAAACTTAAAACTGGTAAACCGACCATTTTAGGAGCACTTTCAGGTGCAATTGCCGGACTGGCTGCCATAACACCTGCTGCTGGCTATGTGAACGTCACAGCCGCTATAATCATTGGATTTATCGCAGCAATATGTGCTTATCTCGCAGTTTCTGCATTGAAACCTCGCCTAGGATATGATGATTCTTTAGATGTGTTTGGAATACACGGTGTATGTGGTATAGTTGGTACTCTAGCTGTAGGATTCTTTGCTACTCCGCTTATAAACAGTGCAATTAAGGGAGGATTAATTGCTGGTAATCCTATGCAGATAGCAATTCAGCTCCTTGCAATTGTAGTTATTGGATCATACTCATTCATTATGACCTATATAATAGGTAAAGCAATTGAGAAAACAATTGGATTAAGGGTTGATGACAAAGAGGAAGTGCAAGGTTTGGATATAACTCTACACGAGGAATCCGGTTACAGACTGTCATGATTAGGTATAAATGATTATAGCAGAATAACTAAATGATAAGAGGATTTCTGAGGTATATTTTATGAAAAGAATACTTGCGATCATTAGACCCGACAAATTAGAAGTGGTTAAGCAGGCACTAGAAGATATTGGGTGCCATGGTTTAACAATAAAGGAAGTAAGAGGTAGAGGAAGACAGCTTGGAATAACGGAAAGTTATAGGGGACACGACTATAAAGTTGATCTGCTTTCAAAAACAGAGATTGAAATTGTTACAAGTGAAGCAGATCTCGATCAGATTGTGGATACTATATTAAAAACAGCACAAACAGGTGATATTGGAGATGGAAAAATATTTATATCACCAGTAGAAGAAGTTATAAGGATAAGAACAGGTGAAAGAGGGGAAAAGGCAGTATAATCTCCTTTTTTCATCTTTTTTAATTTAATTTTATTTTAAATTTATATTAATTTTCATTTTTTGGATGATTATCACGTATAATCATGTAGATATTCAAAACATTTATATATTAAAAACTTCAACTATTTTATATCGGAAGTATGTTTCCTGCATCCGAATTCCGAGATAAAAGTTTAGGTTAAAAAAAGTTTAGGTTGACGAATCAAAGTGGGGGAAGAACATTGAAATGTTAATTTCATTTTTACAAGAAAATTACGCTTATTAAAAATTATAACAAAAAAATTTAATATTAAAATATTACAAAAATTATATTTATGAATTATCAAAGGGAGGAAAAATATGGATCCAACAGCTCTTAACTCTGGTGATACAGCGTGGATGCTCATCTCTACAGCCTTGGTAATGCTTATGACCGTTCCTGGTGTGGCATTATACTACGGTGGTCTGGTGAAAAAAGAAAACGTTTTAAACACCCTATTTATGTCACTCATAGCATTCGCAATAACAAGTGTTATATGGGTGATATATGCTTATCAACTTGCATTTGGAACTGATGTAGGAGGTTTAATTGGTAATGGTGCGAATTTGTTCTTTAATGGAATAACATCAGCCACATTAGCACCTTTAGCACCAACCATACCAATAACAATTTATGCTGCCTTCGAATTAGTGTTTGCAGCTATAACTGTCGCACTTATATCTGGTGCTGTGGTTGGTAGAATGAAATTTAAAGCCTGGCTCTTGTTCGTGCCACTATGGATTACAATAGTATACGTGCCAATATCCCACTGGGTATGGGGTGGAGGATGGTTAGCCAAACTAGGTGCTCTCGACTTTGCAGGAGGTACAGTTGTACATTTAGATTGTGGTATAGCAGCATTAGTGCTATGTATATACTTAGGTTCAAGAAAAGATGTGAGATTATTACCACATAATTTAGGATACTCTGTAATAGGAGCAGCATTATTATGGTTTGGTTGGTTTGGATTTAACGCCGGATCAGCACTCGCAGCTAATGGTCTTGCATCCTCAGCCTTCCTAGCAACTAACACAGCAACTGCTGCAGGTATGATTTCTTGGATGATAATTGATATCATAAAAACTGGAAAACCTACAGTACTAGGTGCAATAACTGGTGCTGTATGTGGTTTGGTGGCTATCACACCTGCTTGTGGTTATGTAACTGTTACAGGTGCATTAATAATTGGATTTGCAACATCATTCTTCTCATACTATGCAATGACTTGGTTAAAACCTCGCTTTGGATATGATGATTCTTTAGATGTGTTTGCAGTTCATGGTATCTCTGGTTTATGGGGAGCTCTTGCAACAGGTTTATTCGCAGCGCCGTTCATAAATTCTTTAGGGGTTGGTTTATTCTATGGTAACCCTATGCAGATGGTATGGCAATTAATAGATATTGGAACAGTTGTAGTATGGTCTGGTGGATGGACATTAGTGCTTGCCTATGTATTAGATAAAACCATTGGTTTAAGAGTTGAACCTGAAGAAGAACGGGAAGGACTGGACATTAGTTTACACGAAGAGTCAGGTTACAGAATTTAATAAATTGGAGGTATAATGTTGAAAGAGATAACTGCAATAATTCGACCGGATAAACTAGAAGAAGTTAAAAATGCTCTTGCTGAAATTCAATGTAAAGGAGTTACAGTAACAGAAGTTAAAGGTCGTGGAAGGCAATTAGGAGTAACTGAAAGCTATAGAGGGCGTGATTATAAGGTGGACCTCCTACCTAAAACCAGGCTTGAAATCATAGTTAACGACAAGGATACAGATGATGTAATTGACATCATACTAAAAACAGCTCAAACAGGAGACATTGGTGATGGAAAAATATTCATATCACCTGTTGATGATGTTGTAAGAATTAGAACTGGTGAAAGGGGAGAAAAAGCAGTTTAAAAACTGTAAAAATAATCCTTTCCATTTTTTTGTTAGTCCACTTGGAGGCGGTGCGATCATAACAATGAATGGTAACAGTTAATCTTTTTATTTATTTTTTTTTTAGTGATCCTATTTTAGTACAATTCCTATTTCATTATTTTTAAATAGATTTACAATAATCCGTTAATTAAACTTGAATTTGTAACATATTACTAAAATAATCTCTATAAAATGTAAAAATTAAGAAGGATTTGGGATGATTTAATTTACCATCCTCTATTTTGAAGTATCTCATTTTCGGGTATTTGGCTTATTTCAAGACCTGGCATTGCTTTTCCAAGTTCTGTTGAAACATTAGCAATTATTTCAGCATCTTGATAATGTGTAGTTGCTTCAACTATTGCTTTGGCAACTAAAATTGGATTTTCTGATTTGAAAATTCCTGAACCAACAAATACACCATCTGCACCCAACTGCATCATAAGGGCAGCATCTGCTGGTGTTGCTATACCGCCTGCAGCAAAGTTTACAACAGGTAGTCTACCTAATTTAGCTGTTTCTTTCACAAGTTCAAGTGGTGCTTCTATTTCACGTGCAACACTCCGGAGCTCTTCTTCTGTCTTATCTTTAAGTTCCCTAATTGTGCTCAATATTTTTCTCATATGTCTTACAGCTTCAACAACATTTCCTGTTCCAGCTTCACCCTTGGTACGGATCATTGCAGCCCCTTCATCGATTCTCCTTAAACCTTCACCAAGGTTACGTGCACCGCATATAAAGGGTATGGTAAATTTTTTCTTATCTACATGGAATTGTTCGTCAGCGGGTGTTAAAACTTCACTTTCGTCTATCATATCCACACCAAGATGCTCAAGAACTTGTGCTTCAACAAAATGACCAATACGTACCTTGGCCATTACAGGGATACTAACTGCTTCCATTATTTCAACAACTTTAGAAGGATCAGCCATTCTCGCAACACCACCTGCTGCACGTATATCAGATGGTACTCTCTCGAGGGCCATAACAGAGACTGCACCAGATTCTTCAGCAATTACAGCTTGCTCTGCATTAACGACATCCATGATTACTCCACCTTTAGTCATCTTTGCAAATCCTTTCTTTAAAACTTCAGTTCCATGTAACATAAAATTCCTCCAATTTAGTTTATTTTAAATTTTTAAAAATTATTTCATAAAAATAAAAAGTCTCTTTAAACATTATTCCAACTTTTTATATAATAGAAACAATTATAAAATCTTTCTTTCATCATATCTTAATTCAGTTTTAATATATTAAAAATTTATTGTATTTATAATATTAATAAAAATATGATAATAATGTGATTTCTGATGGATTCTTGCATAATCCATAAATAGGGTTAAACTTAACAAGAATTATGCAAAAATTGTTGAAGGGTAGTTTCATCATCCTAATAGGAACCATAATTTTCAGGATAGGTGGCTATCTTTACATGGTATTAACACAGTCACTCCTTGGAATATCGGGATATGGGATGTTAAGTCTTGTTATGTCATTCCAATGGATACTAATTTTAATAGCCATTGCAGGGCTCCCACCAGCCATAGCAAAGTATGTGTCGGAGTATCTGGCTAAAGACGATACTTACATGGTAAAACAGATTATTAAATCTTCTTTTAAGATCATGGTCACCATGAGTATCATATTTACAGTTGTATTTTTCTTACTTGCAAAGCCACTAGCAAACTATTTTCATGGTGGTCCTGAACTCGTTATATTATTCCAAGCTGTCAGTTTTATAGCCCCTTTCAGTGTTATTTTAGGATTATTTAGAGGTGTTTTCCAGGGATATCAACGCATGACAGACATTATGATAACAAGGATAGTTGAGCAAGTATTCATGATTGGTTTGGCCGTTGTATTCATATTGGGAGGATTTTATGTTTTAGGAGCAGTATTGGGGACTTTGGTAGGTTTTGCCATAGCATCGCTCTCTGCCTTATTAATCTTCAAATTTTATTTATGGGACGGTTTAAAAGATGCTAAGAAACCTGAAATTCCTGTAAGCGAATCTAAACTGATAAAAAAACTTTTGATATTTAGTTCACCAATAATAGTCACTGGTTTGGCTGAGCTTACCCTATTTCAAGCTGGAAACTTCGTAATCCCATTAGATTTAAGTTTCGCTCAACTTGGTTATTATAACATTGCAAGCCCAATTGCAAGATTACCCCTTGTAATATCCACATCTGTAGCAATGGCACTTTTACCTGCAGCTTCAGAAGCTTTAGCACTAAAAGGAAACAATCTTGTGAAAAAGTATGTTATATACTCTTACAGATACTTGTTAATCGTCCTTCTTCCCATCTGTGCCTTAGTTATAATACTAGGAAAACCAATTATGCTACTGTTATTCTCGAGAGCCCCTCTAGCTTACAGTAATTCAGGCACTGCCATGAGTATTCTGGTAATAGGTATGGCATTTTTCTCAATCTACGGAATATCTGCAAGTGTACTCCAGGCAGCAGGAAAACCTTATCCTGCCATGTACTTCTTAGCAATAGGAACAGCAACTAATTTAATTTTAACAATATTATTAGTGCCTATCTACCACTTAAACGGAGCAGCAATTGCAACTATGATAGCTTCATTCATGGTAATGGTTCTTACAACCGTAACAACCATGCGAGTCACTAAAACAGAATTACCATACTTCAATTTATTCAAAGTAACAATAGCTTCCTTTATATTAGGATTAGGTCTTTTATTAATGCCCAAAACCATATTAGGCCTCATATTATCACTTATAACATTACCATTTGTGTATCTTATTTTACTAGGTTTAACAAGGGCGCTGGAAATGAGAGACTTAATTATCATTAACCAAATAGGATATCGTCTTGGTCCACTTTCAAATTTTATCACAAGGTTTACCGGATTCTTAGAGAGATTTATTGTCAAGGAAACTTAATTAATAATCATTAAATTAAGCACTCTTACTGATCCAAAATATCTAAAATACTTTTTAGTACGTGCAAAATTTGTAAATAGCTCTAAAATAAAAAAATGAATAATGGATAAGAAAGATTTTGAGTTTTAAACTCTAATCTAACTTATGTATCTCATCTACTGCTTCAGGATTAGCTAATGTGCTGATGTCACCAACTGGTTCACCTTTAACCTTAGCTTTAATGACTCTTCTCATGATCTTACCAGAACGAGTTTTTGGGAGATCAGAAACCATGTTCACACATACAGGAGTGGCTATTGGGCCGATTTCACACCTTACATGGTGTCTGAGTAACGATTCGAGGTTTTCATCAGCTATATAGTTTTGTTTAAGAACTACAAAGGCACATACTTCTTCCCCCTTTATTTCATCAGGTTTTCCTACAACAGCGGCCTCAGCAACACCAGGAAAGCTTACAAGGGCAGATTCTACTTCTGCAGTACTTATCCTATGTCCTGCAACATTCAGAACATCATCTTCTCTTCCTTGTATCCAAAAATAGCCATCTTCATCCTTTCTTGCCACATCCCCACTAAGATATGAATTCTCAAAACTACTCCAATAAGCCTTAATATATCTATCAGGATCTTTGTATAATGTTCTGAACATTGATGGCCATGTAGAGTTAATTACCAAGTGTCCCCCATTACCAACCAATGAATTGCCATTATCATCAATTATATCCGCCTTAACAGTTGGGAATGGTTTAACAGCTGATCCAGGTTTGAGTTTAGAAATTGGTAATGGAGTTATTAAATGCATTCCTGTTTCTGTCTGCCACCATGTGTCCATAATAGGACATTTTTCTTTACCAATAATTTTATAGTACCATATCCATGCTTCGGGATTAATAGGTTCACCAACACTTCCTAAAAGACGTAGGGAACTAAGATCATATTTTTCAGGCCATTTTTCACCGAATTTCATAAACATCCTCACAGTTGTTGGTGCCGTGTAGAATACAGAAACTCCATATTTTTCAATCATACCCCATATCCTACCAGGATCTGGGTAGTCAGGTGTTCCCTCATATATTAAAGATGTAACTCCCATAAGAAGGGGTGCATAAACAATATAACTATGGCCTGTAATCCAACCTATGTCTGCAGCACACCACCATACATCATCTTTTTTAATGTCAAAAACAAATTTGAGAGTACTATAGACTCCCACAGCATAACCTCCATGGACATGGACAACTCCCTTTGGTTTCCCTGTAGTTCCAGAGGTATATAAAATAAATAATGGATCTTCAGGGTCCATTTCTTCGGTTGAACATTCAATATCCATATTTTCCATGATATCATGCCACCAAACATCCCTTTTCCCTTCCATTTTTACGGGAACATCAGCATGATTTACTACGATTAAATTTTTAATTGATGGAGTATTTTCAAGTATTTTATCTACATTTTCCTTTAGATTTAGAAGTTTACCTCTTCTAAGAAAACCATCTGCTGTTATTGCAACCTTAGATTCTGCATCATTTATCCTGTCTTGGAATGCTTTTGCCCAAAAACCTGAAAATACAACAGAATGGATTGCACCTATCTTTGCACATGCTAACATTGCTATAGGAAGTTCAAGTATCATGGGAAGATATATACTTACAGTATCTCCCTTGCCAATGCCCAAAGATTTGAGTGCATTTGCAAATTTATTAACTTCGATGTACAGTTCATGATAACTTAAACGTCGAACATCACCCGACTCACTTTCCCACAAAAATGCAGTTTTATCTTTATTACTGCCTTTAGCGTGCCTATCAAGTGCATTATGAATTATATTAAACTTTCCGTCCAAAAACCATTCTGCATGTGGCGGATTCCATTCAAATGTCTTTTTATATGGTTTATACCACTCAAGTTCCGTTGCAAGATCATCCCAGAACCATTCAGGATTTTCTGCTGCTTTTTCTAATAGTCCATCATAATCCGAAATATCATGCTCGTCCATCCATTTTTTGATGTTTGTTTCATCAACAAATGTTTTTGATGGTTCAAAAATTCTCTTTTCTTTAAGCAAAGAATCTAAATCCTTAGACATTTAATATCCCCTCTTAAATCTTTTTATACAAACTTTTGTACGCTAAAAATTATTTAATCGAGTTAATAAACAGATATTAAGGAATCTTATACATAATATGTTCTATTATAAAAAATAATTACATTTTAATATTTATTTCTAATTTGAAATATTAATATTTTATTAATTAGTTTATAGCCCCAAAATTTATAAAATGTTAAAATAATATAGAGGAATTAATGGAATCCAATACACTCCGATGTGCAGATGCACTTGTAAAAATTTTAGAATTTAACAGTGTTAAATTCATATTCGGCCATCCTGGTGAACAAATATTACCCTTCTATGATGCAATGCGTCAATCCAAATTGAAACACATATTAATGAGACATGAACAAGGTGCTGCACATGCAGCAGATGGATATTCAAGGGCATCAGCAGATGTAGGAGTTTGTACTGCTACAGGAGGTCCTGGAGCCATGAATCTTGTTATGGGCATTGCAACAGCATATAAAGATTCAGTTCCACTTATTGTAATTACAGGCGATGTCCCAACTGATATAAAAGGCAAAAACGAATTTCAGGACGTAGATATCTGTGCTGTTTTCAAACCCATCACAATAGAAAGCTTTGATATTAAAACCCCAGAAGAAGGTATTTTAGCACTTAAAGGTGCTTTTGAAACCATTAAATATCATAAAAAAGGACCTATTCATCTAAATTTTCCAAAAGATGTGCTTGAAAATTATGTTGATGAATCAATCATAGGATCATTAAAAGATGAAAATTACCAGCAGAAAGTTGATTATAACACTCTAAAAAATATTTTTAAACTGCTTGAAAACTCTAAAAATCCACTGATCCTAGCAGGAGCTGGAGCGATATGGTCACATGCATCAGATATATTGTTAAAATTTGCTAAAAATCATGACATTCCCGTAGCAACCACTTACCACGGGCGCGGCATTATATCGGAAGAAAATAGCCTATCTGCTGGAATGATCGGTTTACGTGGTACAGACGCTGCAAATTATGCTGGAAAGAATTGTGATCTCATTTTGGGGTTAGGATGTAGATTTTCAGAACGAACTAAGGTTGGTATTGGCAACTGTAAAATAATTCATGTCAACCTAGATGAGGGAGTATTAGATGGAGATATTAAAATCCAAAGCGATATAAAAGAATTTCTAGAAATGATAATGGACGTTCAAATCAAACCTAATAAAATGTGGCTTTTAAAGGTTCAAAAACATTCAAATAGATCCCATATCGATACTAATTATCCAGATATTCCTATAAAACCTCAAACAGCAATAAAAGAAATATTAGTGGCTTCAAATGATTCGATAATTGTAAATGATGCCGGAACACATACCACATGGGTCACGCTACTTATATCCGTTAAAACACCATCATCCCTTCTTTTTTCAGGAGGTTTTGGTCCAATGGGATACGGTATCCCCGGAGCAATTGGTGCAGCTTTTGCAAATCCTGATAAAAATGTTGTTGCTGTAGTGGGTGATGGCGACTTTCAAATGACATCCCAAGAACTAGCAACAATTAATGAATATGATCTACCCATTTTAGTATGTATAATAAATAATAGCTCACTTAGAATAATAAAACAGTGGCAAGACAGATATTATGGAAAATGCTACCAAGTAGAACTTGAAAATCCTGACTTTATACTACTTTCAGAAGCATATCATATCCCTGCTATGAAAGTTGATTCTCCAGGACAAATTTCAAGTGCAGTATACAAAGCTTTAAGTTTTAAAAAACCATACCTCATAGAGATTGTAGTTGATAAAAATGAGGAAATACCACTTCCAGAGGTTTCAAAATGAAAGTTTTAATGATAAACCCACCGTACAGCTCATCTAAATACAAATTTATTGGCTTAGTGGCCCCTCCATTAGGCATAGCATACATAGCAGCTATACTTGAAAAAAATGGTGTAACAGTGAAGATATTAGACGCTCCTGCGCTTGAAATCGAACATGACACTGTTAAAAAAGAAATTCAAACATATGATCCAGATATAGTTGCAATAACATCTGTCACACCAACTATCGGAAGCGCTCTTAAAACAGCTCAAATTTCAAAAGAAGCTTGTCCAAATGCAATTACTGTCCTTGGAGGTTATCATCCCACCTTCACATATAAGGAGATCTTAAAAAATGACTTCATTGACATTATTGTGTGTGGTGAAGGTGAACAGACCATGGTTGAACTTGTGGATGCAGTTGAAAATGGTACAGATTTGAGTAAAGTTAATGGAATAGCAACCAAAGAATTTACTGCCCCTCCAAGGTGTATAATTGAAGATTTGGATAGTATTCCATTTCCTGCAAGGCATTTACTTCCTATGGACGAATATAAAATTCTTAATATGAAACTTACAACTGGTACAATCATATCCGGAAGGGGATGTCCATATAAATGTTCTTTCTGCGCATCATCTGCAATGCATGGTCAAAAGCTTCGTTTAAGATCCGCTGAAAATGTGGTTGATGAAATGGAACACTTAGTTGACAATCATAATATTGAGATGGTGGCTTTCATGGACGATACTTTCACATTTAACCATAAGAGAGTGTATGAAATATGTGAAACCATGAAAGATAGAGGACTCGATAACTACTGGGGATGTACAGCTCGTGTTGATACAGTATCTGAAAAACTTTTAAAAACCATGAAGGATGCAGGATGCATAACTATGTTTTTAGGGGTTGAATCAGCTGACCAGCAATTGTTAAATGAAATTAACAAAAAGACAGACATAAACAGAATCAAAAAAACCTTTGAACTCACAAAAAAATACAATATGAGAACAATTGCATCAGTAGTACTTGGAATGCCTGGAGATACCAAAAGGAGCATATTAAGTACTATCAAATTTGTTAAAACCCTAGAACCATCATATGCTGTGTTTTCATTAGCTACACCCTATCCGGGGACAGAGTTCTACCTTAAAGCTGCAAGCGAAAATCTGATAAAAATAAATGATTGGTCAAAATATACACTTCTAAGTCCAGTTCTTGAAACTGTAGACTGTTCACTAGAAGAACTTAGAAAACTCCAGAAAAAAGCTTTTAAAGAGTTCTATTTGAGACCAACTTATATAGCAAGACGAACATGGACAGACGGACCAATAGTCCTTAAAACTATTGCATCTATTGTTAAAGGAGTATAATTAAATAGCTCTCATTTGATTATAATAAATTTTTAAGTTGTTCTGTCCTTTTACTATTTTTTATTTTTTTTAAGATATAATTCTAATGTGTTTTTTTGGGGTTGTCAAGTTAATGGGTGTTGGGACTTGTGAAAAAAAATTTCTATAAACCTGTAAATTTGGATTTGATGTCTCATAATTAATTTTTAAGACCGTTAAGAATAAATAGGAGTGAGAGCAGATTTATTTGTATGACAAGTACA
>PLXT01000020.1 GCA_003151535.1 Methanobacterium sp. | reverse complement strand
AACTTTTGGTACTTCACTATAATTGTTACTATTGAACATTAAATTATTCAAGAGGGTTTAAAATTGGAAGAGGACCTCAAAATTTTGATACTTGAAGATGTTCCATTTGATGCAGAGTTAATTAATCGTGAACTCAAACGAAGTGGAATGAACTTCTCTTCAATAAGAGTAGAAGAAGAAGAAGACTATTTAAATGAATTAAAATCATTTAAACCTGATGTTATCCTTGCTGATCATTCACTTCCTCATTTTGATGGAATTTCTGCCTTGAAAATTGCCAAAGATAAATCACCAGATGTTCCGTTTATCTTTGTCAGCGGAAAGATGGGAGAAGACTTCGCAATAGAAGCATTAAAATGCGGTGCAACAGATTATGTCCTTAAAGGCAGCCTTTCAAAGATTGTGCATGCTGTTAACAGGGCATTAGAGGAAGTTAAAGAGCATTCTAAGAGGAAAAATGCTGAAGAGGCCTTAAGAAGTAGTCACAGACAACTCATGGAAGCCCAGAAAATTGGGCATATTGGTAGCTGGGAATGGGATCTTGAAACACTCGAACTGAACTGTTCAGATGAATTTTATAATATAATGAGTGTTGATCCAACGAAGTTTGGTAACAACTATCAATCAATGATGGAGATCATACACTCCGATGATAGACAAACTGTTCAAAATAGTATGAAAGGTGCATTAAATCATCAAACACCATTTGCAAATGACTATCGTATAGTCCGACCAGATGGAACAGTCAGAATACTTTCATCTAAAGGGGAAGTCATAACAGATCCAAATGGCAAACCACTTAGAATTGTTGGAACAGAACAGGACATCACTGAACAAAAACTTGCAGATGAAAAAATCAAATCATCACTCAAGGAAAAGGAAATGTTATTACAAGAGATACACCACAGGGTGAAAAATAATTTACAAGTAATATCAAGCCTGCTACGCCTACAATCAAGATATATTAACGATCAAAAATCTATTGACATATTCAAGGAAACCCAAAACAGGGTAAGAAGCATAGCTATCCTGCACGAAAAACTGTACCAGTCTGAGGATCTTGCAAAGATCAGATTTGATGAATATGTAAAGATATTAACAGAAGACTTGCTTTACTTTTATGAACTCGATAAAAGTAATATTAAAATGAACATCGATGTTGAAGAGGTTTCACTAAACATTGAAACAGCAATACCCTGCGGACTCATAATAGATGAAATGGTTGCAAATTCATTGAAATATGCATTTCCAGATAACAGAATTGGAGAGATAAAAATAGAATTACATTTAGATGATAATAATAAATATAATATGATTGTAAGTGATAACGGTGTGGGTATCTCTGCAGATATTGACCCGGAAAAGACCGATACATTTGGAATGCAACTGATTAAATATCTTACCAAACAATTAAAAGCAACCATAGAACTTGATAAAAATAATGGTACAACATACAATCTTATATTTAATGAACTGGAGTATAGAGATAGGGTAAAAACAGATGGTTAACGAGAAGATATTGGTTGTTGAAGACGAAGAACTTATAGGGCAGGATATTAAGATTTTACTGGAAGATCTTGGATATGAAGTTCCCTATTTAGTGCCTTCAGGGGAGGAGGCTATCTCTCGAGCAGGTGAAATCCGCGCAGACCTTGTTCTAATGGATATTATGTTAGAAGGTGAGATAGATGGAATTGAAGCAGCCCACAAGATAAACGACCAGTATGGAGTACCAATAATATACTTGACAGCCTACAGAAATGAGGAAATTTTAGAACGTGCAAAATTAACAGAACCCTATGCATATATTGTTAAACCATTTGAAGAAAGAGAACTTCGTACAAATGTGGAAATAGCTTTAAACAGACATAGAGCCGAGAAAGAAAGGATTGAATCAACAGAAATTATAGCTAAAAACGAGTTTCTTAAAAAATCTTTAAAGGAACAGGAAATTCTACTCAGGGAGATCCACCACCGTGTAAACAACAACATGCAAATTATTTCCAGTCTACTATCTTTACAATCAACACAGGTAAAGGATGAACGGGATCTTGATCTGTTTATTGACAGTTTAAACAGAGTTAAATCCATGGCCAAAGTTCATGAACGTTTATATCAGTCTGATGATCTTTCAAGTATTAAATTTGCAGAATACGGTTCAAGTATGCTAACCGATCTTTTCAGCAGTCATAGAACATCACCAGGAATCAGATTAAAGGTTGATATAGAGGATGTATCATTTAATATGGAGACAGCTATTCCATGTGGTTTAATCATAAACGAACTGGTATCCAATTCATTGAAATATGCATTTCCAGATGGTCAGGGCGAAATTATTGTGAGTTTAATACATTACCAGGGTAATAAATTCTGTTTGACCATAAGTGACAATGGTATTGGAATACCCGAAGATATGGACTTTAAAAATACAGAATCCCTTGGATTTAGATTGACCAATAATCTCACACAGCAACTTGAAGGAGAAATATTGCTTGACAGAAGTAACGGCACAAAATTCCAGATCATATTTGAGGAATTAGAATATGAAACAAGAATTGGGATTAAAGAAACAATAATCACGGCATATAAATCCCGAGAGCTAAGAAAACATGCAGAAGAAATAATAAACACCCGAATTGGTGATCTGAACGATATTCCCAAAGATTTCAAAGAACTGGTCCATGATCTCGAGGTACACCAGATTGAAATTGAGATGCAGAAGGAAGAACTTACAAAATCCAGACAGGAAATAATGGATTCACGGAAAAGATACTTTGACCTTTACAACTCGGCACCTGTAGGTTATTTTACACTTACCAAGGATGAAATAATCACCGAAGTTAACAACACCGGAGCATCTATACTAGGCATTACTAAAAACGGGCTTTTCAACACATCTTTTATAAGTTTTCTCAAATCAGATTCCAGACAAACCTTTATTGAACATAATATAAAGGCCATTGAAACTGGAAAAAAACAGGGATACAAAATAGAGATTATACGTGCCGAAGGAGAACGTTTCATGGTCTATGTTGAAACAACACCCAATTTTGATAAAGAGGGAAAATTTAAAGAATTCCAAACCTCAATAATAAATATCACCCAGATATTAAATTTGTAATATAATAGATTTTAGATCAATATTTTTATATTAATTTTTAATGTGCAATCAATTTCTTAAATAAAAAAAATAACATTTTAATCTAGTTGAAATTCCTTTTCAATGTATTTACCAAGCCTTTTTGCAAGGGCAACAATAGTTAGGACGGGAGGAGCTCCTGGTGCCACTGGGAAAACACTTGCATCGGCTGCAAAGAGTCCGGATATTTCTGTTTCAAGATTTTTATTAACAACCTCACCAATGGCAGCTGTGCCACCCGGATGTGCTCCCCTAGCAATTGTTGATGTTAGTGTGGTTGGATCAACACCTGCCTCGTTAAGAATTGCACCTGCAGTCGTCGATCCCTTGGCAAGTAGACCAACATCCTTTGCTGTACTGTATTTTTCAATATAATCTTCACGAACCCTACCCGATCTTTCATCGGCTATTTTAATCATCATTCCAAGTATGTCATTTTCACGTGCACCACGGTTCTTTGAGTTATCAAAGAGTATTCCTGAATAATGTGGTGCCATGATGAGATCATCCAATTTAATCAGAGCATTCATTTGTACTTCATTTTTAAACTTTATATCCTTAATAATACCGCCAACAGTCACAAAAGTGTCAACAAACAGGTTGTTACCCGCATCTATACCCGATCTTCTCAGTATTCGTGGTGTTTCAATACCTCCTGCCGATATCACAACTATATCTGCAAGAAATTCTTTATTATTACTTTTAACTCCCTTAATTTCACCATTAACAGTTATGAGTTCTGTTATTTCGGTGTTAGTCACAACATTTGCACCATGATCAAGTGCATCGTTCACATATTCATTGCTTGTCCATTTTGAATCCCTTGGACATCCAAAGGCACATTTACCACAGGGTTTGCATGATTCAGGGTTGATAAATTTGGGCATTTTTTGGGTGTTAAATCCCATTGATTCTGCTTTATCCATTATAATCTTAGTACCTTTGCCAAAATGTGTATCTGGAAGTGTTGAAACTCCCATTTCTTCTTCTATTTCATTGAATTCGTCTTCAATATCGATACCCATATTTTTAAGGTATTTCTGGCAGGTTCTAACGGCATTTCCAGCGGTTACAACGGTTGTTCCACCAATACAGCTTGTTTGTAAGAGTTCAACTCCCACATCTGCGTTATCATAGTGTTCATAAGCATTTTCAGTCTTTGTAAATGATCCTTTTTCTATTAAAGTAACATTTACCCCTTTTGATGCCAGTTCTCTGGTAATTGTTCCTCCACCAGCACCCGATCCAACTACTATAATATTTTTCATTAAACCACACTCTAACAAAATTTCTAAATGGATAATCTTTTTTTATTTAAAAAAATAAATTTTTATGCCCTTTTAAGTGTTCTACGTGGAAGATTTGAGGGTATTTTAGACTTCTTTTTTCTTTCCTTTTCCGGTATAAAGAACTTCATCGCTAGATAACCACCTAAAAGTCCAAATGCACCATATATTATTAATGATACTATTAAACTTAATATAAGATTGAACACTCCGCCCAGTGCAACAAATATGCCTAGAGTTAACGGGTTTGGAAGCACGTAGGGTAGGGTTGGTGGGGTTAAAAACCCATAGAAGAAAAAGAATATACAGAAAATTCCTGTTGCAATTGCACCTACCTTGGCACTGGTAATTTCTTCCTTGGTCAGAAACGTGGCAACAAATCCCATAACAACCAGGGAGAACACTCCCCCAAGTCCCACCAAAGGTAGGATAAGACCCAATATGAAGCTTATGCCAATTGCTATTTCAATATTAATCTTTTCCATTTTGGATAGTTCTCCTATAGTTTCTGGGAATAACTTGCATTTGTTGTAAAATTATATTTCAATGAATATAAACCCTTTGTTTAGATTAAAAATTTTAATTAATCATGATCCATATTGTCACCTTTAAAATCTATCGATTTATTGATATTAACCTACTATGTCCAAAATATTTTTGTTTAATATTTGAATGTGGAATCTATTGTTATATTTGATCTTCATTAAAATTCATCAAAATCTTCTTTAACAAGGTTATCTGCAATTTCAATCGCTGTTTCTGCATCTACAGCTTGTCCATCAGCACCAACCTTCTTCCATAAGTCCGTATCAATATTGAATGGATATCCTCCGACAATTATTTTAGGATCCCTACATTCAACACACCTACGAACAGTGCTGATAAGTTTAATCACCTCACCAATATGGGAACTGATGGTTGCAGATATTAGGATCAGATCTGCCCTTTTACTTATTATGGTCTGTATCACACTTTCTGTTGGCATGTTTGCACCCAGATAATATGTTTTCCACCCATCCATTTCAAAGAAGTCTGCAACCATTCTCACACCTACTTCGTGAAGTTCCCGGCTCACGCTTGTTGCAACAAGTACTTTTCCAGTTTTTTCGTTGTTAGATATATATGGATAAAGCTGGGACATTATAAGTTGAGTTGCAGCTGTTATGTAATGTTCCTGGGCTACTGTTATCTTATTCTCCTGCCAGAGCCTTCCCACTTCGTAAAGTGAACTCTGAAAAACATGTAAATAGATGTCTTTTACATTGATTCCATTATCAACGGCTTCAATTATCATTTTACCGGCTGAATGACGATCACCATCTAACAACAGTTTAAGGTACTGTTCCAAGAGTTTTACAAGGGGTTTATCTTCATTGATAAAGGAAATATCCTTTGAAGGGTTGGAGAGGTTTTCTATACATTCTTCTATATATTTAACTGCTATGCTGCTTTTATCTGGTGGCAGATATCCCATGATTACGTCTTCCATGACTTCTAATCTTTCTTTAAGTCGTGTTTCGGGAATTCCTAAATTTATTAGGAATATCTTTTCCCATGTGATATAATCTGCAAATAAATCGGGACTTGAAGCTTCAATTGCCTCAAAAAGATATGATAAACTGTATTCAGTGTCTTCAATGTACTTTTTAAATTCAGATTCTCCATAGTACCTGTTAAATTCCCCTTGAAATCTAAACTGTTTGGTTACAATTTCCTCTGCAAGTACATCCACACCCTTAATCATAGTAAACCTCCAATATCATTAGTATAATATCTTATAAGAACACATTAATAATCTTAATCCTAGTTAATTGATGTTAAGATTAATTATCTAATTATTTTATCCCTAAAATAAGTATTGTTCTTAAAAATAATAAATATTCTGATTTTACAGACTGAAACCATGCAAAAATTAGATTTGATACTTTGAATTTATTCCCAATATCTTAACTAATAATACCCTTTTGCCCAGAATTATTATTAAATTGATTAAAATTTATTATTACCAAATTATAGGGTGATATATTAGTGCCAGTACTGTTAAACAAATATTTATGAAATTTTTATCTGAAAAAAATCCAGATTCACTCCGTACATTTGAGATTATAAATGAGGGACTATCAAAGAAATCTGTGATAGTTATAATGGCATGTTGCAGTGTTACATACGAGGGAAGAGCCAGGAGCAAATTGGGATCCGGTGATAGAATGATAATCATAAAATCTGATGGATCGTTCATGGTGCATCAGGATAGAAACCTGGAACCTGTGAACTGGCAGCCACCAAAATCTCAATGTAAGGCCAGTTTAAGGGACGGTGTAATGTACCTTGAAGGAAGTAGAAGAAACCCTCCAGAACGGCTTGAAGTTGAAATAGAGAATACCTATATGGCATCGTATTTCAATGGTGAAGATTCCAAAGGCCTGGAATTAACAGGTTATGAAGAAAACATGAGGGAGATGGTGTTTGATAACCCAACTATTATAGAAGAAGGTTTTAGACCTGTAAACCGGGAATATTCAACACCTAATGGTTTTATAGATATCCTGGGTAAGGATATTGAAGGAAATTTGGTTGTATTGGAGCTTAAAAGTAGAAGGGCCGGTATAAATGCAGTTAAACAGTTAAAAAGGTATATGGACTGTTTTTCAGACCATAAAGAATTTGTAAGGGGTATATTAGTTGCTCCATCCGTAACAGATGATGCATCTGAACTTCTTGAAGAATATAAACTAGAATATAAATCTATGGTGCCGCCAAGGGAATTTGGAACGGATAAAAATTTAACTCTCGATTTTTTCAATGGATCATAGTATCCTATGAAAAAGCCTATTATAAAGGTAGTACAATGAACACTTGAAAACTAGTAAATATTTTTTGGGGATACAAATGAAAAGATTTTTAACGGCATTGGGGATAATTGTACTGGTCTTATTATTGGCATTTGGAACTTACAATTATGTTACAGCAACAGAGGAAACAATAGTAGTGGGATATCTCCCAACCAGTCTGGATTCTGCTCTTTTTGTGGCCGATGTATAAATTAAATTTATGTGTATAGGTTATAATTGAAAATGGGCGATTTTAAGGTTTAAATCGTTATTTTTTGAGATAAATAAAATATAATCATTTAAAAATAGAATATGGCTTAAGAAAATATTTCACTACCCCAAAACTCTATTTAGAAGCATGATCCCTAATCAATATCAAAAAAAGTTCAAAAATATACTGTACTGTGATTTTGGTTTAATTTGGATATAAATTCTAAATTTTTGTATCTAACAGTTATTATCCGATCTGGGATATCAGGTCTGCAAGCTGTTCAAGGTTTCTCACCTCAAAGAATTCAGCCCCGGAATCTTCATACTCTGCAACACAGCTATCAACTACATTCCATTTATTCATGGGTTCCGGATTTAATACAAGAACTTTTTTGGACTTTTCAACTATATAGTCAATACTATCTGCACTCAATGGTTTTTTCCCAACTTTAGGTCCTGCCCAATCCCTACAATCACTTAATATCATGACATAAGATTTTTTATTGAGATCAGCCTGGTCTTTAAAGCTTTCAAATGCTCTGTGCATATTAGATGTTCCGTGTATCATCTGATTCTTCTGTCTAATATCTCTGACTTTTATGAATGCATCTAAAAGATTCGGTTCTTCAAGGGCAGCTGTGGTTTCAACTGTTTTATTATCAAATTCAAAGGTTTTTGCCTTTTTAAATGAGTTTTGGGCCGCATAAACCATCATAAAAAACCAGTTACTAACCCAGTCACATGATCCACTCACATCGTTAAGAAAGAAGTGATTGCTTTTTTTAATCCTTGGTTTGGTTTTAACAATTTCAAGAAGGGTGTTTCCATATTTCAGATTTTTTCTAAGGGTTTTACGAATGTCGGGCCTCATATTCTTGGATTGTTTCCGTCTTCTAACTCTTTTATTGGCAATTTTTTTCCCAAGCTTTTGGCACAGTTCTAAAAGTTCGGGTTCAAACGATGTAAGTAATTTAATATCCTTCTGTAGCAGCTCAGATTCATCTTTACCATTATCAATATAATCTTCATATGGAGGTCTGTAATCCATTGTATCTGTTTCTGTTGGTTGAACTTTAAATTTTGAAGGTTCAATAAGCTTAAAAGAGTAATTATATCCGCTTAAAAGTCTTTTATTCTTACTGCCCTTAGAACTGTCTGTACCGGGAGATCTACCAGATTCATCGGAGTTTTCATTGACATCACCAAAAACAGAATTAAAAATCTTATCAAACCTAGCGCGTTGACCTGGTTTTTTAACATACACCGATGCAAGTGCTTCGTTTAAAAGATCTTCCTGGCCATTGAATAATTTCAAAGTTTCGTATGCTGTCTGGGTACTCCGTAGACTGGCGGGAATGTTGTTGTCCCTTAGAAGCCTTGAAAATTTTATTATCTCTTTCATCTAGATTCACTTATGATAATTGTTATCGTTCACAAATTTCTTCAAAACCTTCTTCTTATCTGATTCATTTTTTAAAACTACAGAAACTGTTTCATTAAAAGTTTTATCGTCCAGATCATTAGCATCGAAAGCTAAAAGAGTTTTTACCCAATCTACTGTTGCCCTGATAGATGGTTTTTTAAGTAGGTTCATGTCACGAAGATTGTGTATCATGGTAACAACACTTTCAACCATGGCAGATGTTGCACTTGGAACTGTTGATTTAACAATTTCCACTTCCCTTTCAAATGAGGGATAGTCAATATATAGGAATAGGCATCGATCCTTTGTTTCGTCTAGAAGGGATCTCTGAGAATTTGAAGTCATAATAACCATTAGATCGTTTTGAAGTTCAAAGGTTCCCAGGTCATTAACAGTAATTTGTCCTTCTCCAAGAGCTTGAAGCAGAAAACTTTCAACTTCCTCATCTGCTTTATCAATTTCATCTATCAAAATTACCGAGGGATTTTTATTCATAAAACCTTGGAGTAACGGTCTTTTTATAAAGAACTCCTCGTTGAATATGTCCTGGTCAACTTCCTTTATTCTGGACATTTCCAGGTGGAGTAGTTGTTTCTGGTAGTTCCATTCCCCAACGATCTGCTCGAAGGTAATTCCTTCGTAACACTGCACCCTAAAAAAATCCATACCAAAAGCTCTGCTAACAGCCTTTGAAAGTTCTGTTTTACCCACACCCGGTGGTCCCTCAACAAGAACTGGTTTTTTCAATTTAAAAGCCAGATACATCGTTGTAACAGTGCTTTTATCGGGTATATAATGATTTTTAATGAGCTTATTTTCAAGTGATTCCATGCTGAGATCATGGTCTGTCATAGATTTTAAATATTGTACAATGAATATAAATGTTGCCCAAGAATAAAAAAAAGAAGGAATAAATAAAAAATATACTTTATGAAAGGTGATGTGTTATCATTCCATATCATCATCTGCTTCTAAACTTTCACGAACAGAATCAACTATACATGAGGTGTTCCATCCAACAACTTCAGATGCAGCGTCTTCAATTCGTCCGGGAACATTTTCCATACCATATGGTCTTATAATAACTATTGGTTTTTCGAGCTTACGAGCCATGTCAATTTCTTGCTCTATTAAATTTTTATTCTTCGAATACAGACCCGATAATATTATAACCACATCAACATCTTTCATCTGTTCCTGTATCTGTTTTTTATCANNACTGACTTATAAATATATTATATATTTCAGATTCATCTTCAAACATTTGTTTTCACCTGTTGTTATTGGATATATTAATTTATAATTTAGAGTATCTCCACTCCATCTTCATAAACATGGATTATCATGACAGGACAACTTTCTGCTGCATCTACGCCACATTTTTCATCTTCAGTTTCAAGTTCATCGTTATTATCAACCCTTTCAGAACCGATGATATGTGCTATACTGCCTTCGTCTAATNNCCTCCAAATGATTAAATGTATTTTTATCTTGTCCATTACAAATAAGATTATATAATCAATTTTTTTATTATAATTTTCGTATAATTTGTAACAAAAACGGGATAAATATGAAAAAGAGTTTCAAGATAGGAATATGTCAAATGAGGGTGGTGGATGGTAAACAGATTAATTTGGATNNTGTCCATACGACACTCAGAAATTCATGGCCTACTCTGAACCAGTAGATAACAGCCCCTCACTTCAAGCTGTTTCAAAGGCGGCTAAGATGAATGATATTTACCTATTTTCGGGTTCCATACCCGAATTATTAGATGGCAAGGTCTACAATTCATGCTTTATTTTCAATAGGAACGGTCAGATTCTCGATATTTACAGGAAAATGCACCTCTTTGATGTAGATATTCCCGGGATGATATTTAAGGAATCTGAAACAGTAACAGCAGGTAATATGATAACGGTGGTTGATACAGATCTAACCAATGTTGGAATAGCAATATGTTATGATATCAGGTTTCCGGAACTATTCAGGCTTATGACTCTAAAAAATGCCAGTTTAATGGTAGTGCCCGGAGCTTTTAATATGAAAACAGGTCCTGATCACTGGGAAACACTCATAAGGGCAAGAGCTATAGATAATCAAGTATATATGGCTGTTGCATCACCAGCCCCCAACGAAGATCTTTCATATGTTGCATATGGCCATTCTTTAATAGTTGATCCATGGGG
>PLXT01000092.1 GCA_003151535.1 Methanobacterium sp. | reverse complement strand
AAAAAATCTAAGACCCTAAATAATTTAATTAGGTATACCACCGAAAAGATCTTAAATTATCATATAGTCATTTAAATTAATCCAATTAATGCTTTATCTTTTAACAAGATTAAGGGAAGCTGAATTCATGCAATAACGCAATCCTGTTGGTTTTGGACCATCATCGAAAACATGTCCCAAATGTGCATCACAGCGAGCGCATAGTACTTCCTTTCTCAACATACCATAACTTCTATCATTATTTGCTTTAACATTTTCTTCTGCTATTGGCTTCCAAAAACTAGGCCAACCCGTTCCAGAATCGAATTTGGTTTTTGAATCAAATAAGTCTGTTCCACAACAAACACATTGATAAATTCCATCTTCGTGACAGTTATGATATTTACCTGTAAATGCTTGCTCTGTCCCCTGCTGTCTTGCGACATTATAAGATTCTTTACTTAAACTTTTCTTCCATTCATCATCGGTCTTTTCTATCCTTTCAACCATTTCTATCTTTTCAGTTTTTACTGAGTAGATAGGTACTAATGTTTCATTATCATTTGAATTGGTTGTCATGTGTATATTATATGGTTGATCAAATTAAAAAAATCATGGTTTCAGGATAAAAAAAATTATTTAATTTAAAGTAATATATTAATCAAGCAAATTCAATTGTACTTGGTGGTTTATCACTCACTGAGAGTGAAACATGAGTAACTTCAGGTATCTCTGCTGTTATTCTTCGAGACATAGTTTTGACCATGTTCCATGGGAGTTCGGGCACATTCGCGGTCATTGCATCTATAGATTCAACCATCCTGAGTACAACAAGGTAACCATAATCTCTTATATCTCCCTTAACCCCAGTAACTTTAGTATCAGTTAAGACCGCAAAGTATTGCCATAAATTAGCATCAAGACCTTCTTTTTTCACTTCTTCTTCCACTATAGCATTGGCTTTTCTACATATGCCTATTTTTTCAGGAGTTAAAGGCCCTACTATACGTACTGCAAGCCCAGGTCCCGGGTAAGGTTGTCTGTTTACCATCTCATCGGGTAGACCCAATTTTTTCCCAACTACGCGAACTTCATCTTTGTAAAGTTCTCTTATTGGTTCTACAATCTCAAGAACCAAACCATGGGGAAGTGCAATGTTATGATGTGATTTTATTTGTCCATCACTCTCTATCCAGTCCGGAGCTATTGTTCCTTGTACAAGGAATTTAGCTCCTTCCTCTTCTGCAACTCTTTCAAAAACTCTTATAAATACTTCACCAATTATCTTTCTCTTATCTTCTGGATCAGAAACACCTTCGAGCCTGTCCAAAAATTCTTTCTCAGCATCAATTGTTCTGAGGTTAAGCCGATTTTTGAATGTTTTGTTAACGTAATCAGATTCTCCTTCTCTTAAAAGACCGTGATCAACGAAAACTGCTATCAAATTTTCCCCGATTGCTGTTGATGTTAATACTGATGCTACAGAACTGTCAACACCTCCAGAAAGGGCTATTATAGCTTTTTCATCACCTATTGTTTTTTTTAATTCTTCAATTGATTCATTTATAAAATCAGACGGATCTAACATGTTTTCACCCTTTTTATATAATATTATATTTCAAAACCTATAAAATCTAATACAGATTGTAATTTTATGAGTTTTAATTATAATTTTATTAATCTAAACTAATTATAAAATATTAGTTTTCTAAATTAAGAAACAATAACCAACTAATAACGATTTGTGAAATTGAAAATAATTTATTTTTAATCTAATTGCAGATTAATTAAATTAACATTACTTTCCTTAAGACATGTTTGTTGATTTTTGAAATTCTTTACAAATTTCATAGAAGTTTTCAAATATCTTACTGCCATTCTCAGTATGGTGAACTTCTGGATGAAACTGTATTCCATAAATCGGTTTGGTTTCATGTTTCATTGCTTCAACTCCACATATTGATGATGATGCAAGCACTTCAAAGTTTTTTGGAGGTTTGGTTACTTCATCTTTATGGGATGCCCAAACATTTGCATTCTCTCCAAATCCCTTTAATATCTCATTTTCATTAAGTATATTTATCTTGATCAAGGCGTAACTTTCAATACCAGCTGCACCTATTTCACCACCATAGGCTTTTGCAATTATTTGATGACCTAGACAAATACCTAATATTGGGACATCAAGTCCTTCAACATAACTCATTGAATTGCCGGATCGTTCAATAGAGGGTCCACCCCCCAGTATCAATCCCAAAGGCTCCTTTTCTTTAATTTCTTCGATTGTAGTAGTATTAGGAACTAATTCTGATGGAATCTTCAAGTAATGTAGGCTTCTATAAATTCTATGATTGTACTGTCCATGATTATTAANNATGATTATGGGAAAATATATTTATGGGTTTCTAAATAAACATTCTAGCATGGAATTAACCGATCTAATTTATATAATAATAGCTCTTTTAGTAGCAGTTGTACTATTTTATATCTTCATATGGTTAGTACCAATTATAATAGTATTAATCATAGCTTATGTAATATATATCTTTTTGAAGGGACCACAAGACTACTGAAGATCTCAATTATAAAGAGTAATTTATCCCAATTTTTTTTAGACTGACTATGATAAATAAATTATAAAGTGGTTGATCCTATAGGAGTATTTCATGAAAAAAATTAGTGAATTTACAGGAATTACAGAAAACCTTTTAGCATTCAGGGAAGAAGTTAAGGATGCAGAAAAAATAACATTTATAGGGATGCCCGGAGTTTGTAGCCCATTTGCATTGTTATTTGCCTATGTAGTAAAGGAAAAGGAGTCAGTTTTTGTCACAGGCACAGATATTAAAAGTGCAAGAAAGCTAAAACTTACAGAACAAGGAATGGAATTTGGAGGACCTGCAAATCCACATGCAGATGTAGTGGCAATATTGGGTGGATTGGTAATGCCAAAAGCTAACATTAACCCTGTTGAAATCAATAATATCATTAAAAATATTTTGAAAAAAGATGGGAAACTCATAGGTCTCTGTTATATGGATATATTTCGAGAATACGGCTGGGATAAAGAATTAAACTTTGATTGCATAATTAATGGGACACTAAACGGATTTATTTTGGGAAAGTAATCAGGGGATGATCTTTTGGATTTAGGATCAATTGGAATGGAAAAGGGTCTTTTATATGAAACAATAGTTACAACAGTGAATGATGACCACACACCAAATGCAGCACCTATAGGTGTTATTTGTAAAAATAATAAAGAAGTTGTTGCTTACCTTTACCATGGATCCAAAACAGTACGTAATATAAAAAGAAATCACAGTTTTAGCGTAAATATACTCAAGGATCCAATGGTTTTTGTAGAATCAACTTTGGGTAATTTATCTGATAATTATTTTGAACAATATGCGAATGAATTTTATATAAAAAATACAGATGCATTTTTTATCGCACACGTCACGAGCTTGAAAGATGTAGAAAAAAAGGATAACTTTGGGGTTTCTGTAACTACTGTATTAACAGCTGAAGTCTCTAACATAATTAAAAAGAAAGAAAATGTTGAACCATTAAACCGGGCTATATATGGGATAATAGAAGGTTTAGTATATTTAACAAGAATGGAAATGGTTTCTGGTGATATGGAAAAACTTTATCGACACAGAATGACAGAAATTTCTCGAATAGTCAACAAAGTCGGCGGTGTTGAGCATAAAAAGGCTATGAAAAAGATTTCAGAGGCATTCAGTAGATACAATGAATAAATTATTTAATAATTATTAATTTTAAAAGATATCATAAAATCATTCTAATTTTTAATCAGATCAACGAATTTAAACTTTTCAACATCAAAAAGACCCTTATCACTAATTTTAAGCTTAGGAATTACTAATAGTCCCATAAATGATAATGACATGAATGGAGATTTTAGTTTTGTACCCATAGCTTCCACAGCGTGATGTAATATCTTCAGGTCATTTGAAACATCAGTAGCACTCTTAGTAGTCATAAGTCCTGCAATTGGAAGTTCTAAAGCATGATATATATCCTTTGAAACAGCAACAAGCCCTCCTTTATTTCTTAAAATAGTATTAACAGCTTTTGCCATATCTTCACTATTTGTACCCACAGTTATTATATTATGAGAATCATGAGATACACTGGATGCAATAGCACCCTCTTTAAGACTAAAACCTTTTACAAAGGCATTTGAAATCCTTCCATGTCCATATCTTTCTACAACAGCAATTTTAAGTGTATCACTAACTAAATTTGTAATTAAATTCCCATCTACTACATCTAAGATTGAAGAAGTTTCATTTGTTATGAGTTGGTCTTCAAATACCTCTATTACTCTAACAGTTTTAACTGATCCATCTACTAATCCATCTACTGAAACATCGAAATCAGAAGGTTTTTTGAAATTTAATTTAAACGTGTTGGGGATATTGTGTGGTCTTACATCAAAAAGAGGTTTACCATTTTTAGCGACTAGTTTTCCGTTTATTATTACTTCTTCAATATTTAAATCATCTAAATTATCTATTAAAATTAGATCTGCAGCTTTTCCAGGGATTATATTTCCGGTATTTAATGTGTAATGGTTTCCAGGATTTAAGGTAACCATTTTAATGGCCTTAATTGGTTCAACACCATAGTCAATTGCCTTTTTTAGCATTTCGTCTACATGTCCCTTTAAGAGATCTTCAGGATGTTTATCATCGGATACAATGAAATCTCCACCTATTAATGCCAAATCTTTGAGGTTTTTAGCAGATGACCCTTCACGAAGCATCAACTTCATTCCCAGCCTTATCTTTTCCCGAGCTTCATTTTCTTCGCTGCATTCATGATCTGTTGATATTCCGGACATAATATACTTGCAAAGTTCTGATCCAGATAATAGGGGAGCATGGCCGTCTATGGGTTTCCCAATCTTTATTGCTGCATCTAATTTGGCCATAACTACGGGATCGTCTCTAACAACTCCTGGAAAGTTCATCATCTCTCCAAGGGCAACCACATTATCCTCCTTTAATAGAATTTTAATTTCTTCTGTAGAAATTATTGCTCCAGATGTTTCAAATATAGTTGCAGGTACACATGATGGGGCTGTTAAGAAAACTTTAAGTGGTACTGTAGATGCGTCTTTTACCATGTAATTTATGCCCTCCAATCCTAGGACATTTGCAATTTCATGGGGATCAGCCACAACAGAAGTAGTCCCATGGGGTACGACAACTTCTGCAAATCTTGAAGGTGTCAACATTGAACTTTCAATATGAATATGGGCATCTATAAACCCTGGAAGAATTAAACCTTTAAAATCATGGTTAATGGGTTTAACACAAGTTATTATACCATTTTGAATATTGATTTCTGCACCATAAGTTTCTTCTGTAGAAACATTTAATAGATTTCCTTTAACCAATACCATAGAAATATCCCCATCATCCATATTTTAATTAATGAATTATTTTTATATCAATTATAGTTTGAGGTTGGGATATCTATACTTCTTGTAAAAAAGAGCAAAAGGATAGGTAAGTTTTTGTAATAAGTTAAAGTTATGGAACGAATTGAGGTATTTAAGGGGGTCATTTGAATTATGTATCCTATTTATTATAATAGAATAGTTATTGGATGCTAATTTTTCCCAAATAAATCTATTGACAATACCTGAATTTAATTTAGGTTTAAAATAGTTTTCTGCAACTTTATAATAATCTTTACATTCGTTACCATCTAAAATGCTCTTAGATGCAATAAATCCAGATTTAACTGCATTTCGAATTCCAAATCCCCACAATAAATCTTGAAATCCTGCAATCTCCCCGACCAGTATCTGATCTTCATTTTTTATTATTTGATTAGAAAAACTTCCATAACCAGAGAATTTATGTTGACTTTTTTGTTTCAGATCAAAATTAGTTTGGAACTCATCCAATGTTCGTTTGAAATATTTATTCAGATCTTGAAATCCTCCAAAGAGAATAGTTGCAATGCATCCAAAACCATTTGAAACGAGTAAATATGAATATCCTTTAAATGCATGGTAATTATTTACAAGTCCGACTGCCAAATTTTCATGTTCTGTTTCAAATGAAATGCCTTTGCCTACTGCAAACTTAAACTTTGGATCACCACCAGTTGCAATGATATCCACATCTGAAATAGGTGTAGTTTCCCCAAATCGTATATTGACGCCATTATATAGAGCCTGTTTTTTTAAGCCAGGATCTAAACTGTTTTCGTCTGTGCCACGCTTTAAAATGTAGAATGCAGGTTTTTTGCACGAAAAATCCCAGTTTTCTTCGCCATTAGTTATTCTAAGATTATTAAATGGTTCACAATGGAAATTAGTTTTAATATTCATATTCTTGAATTCTTCAACTACATCTTGATCTTCTGACCAGTTTTCAAGTCCTTGGAGATTACCATTTATACTGGTGCCAACATCAGAATTTCTTTCAAAAATATCTACGTTGTAACCTTCATGTGAAAGATTAATGGCTGCTGACAATCCAGATGGACCTGCCCCTAAAATTTTCACACTTTCCATATATTTAATATGT
>PLXT01000041.1 GCA_003151535.1 Methanobacterium sp. | reverse complement strand
ACGCCGTAATCAAAAACATATTCCACTCAGGCCACGTCAAAGTCACCACAACACTACGAACACACACAAAAAACATATTCACCGGCATCTGCTACAACCTCATGCAATTAAACACCCTCAAACAAAAAAACATAACCTAGCGAACGCTAACTAAAAAAATAGGAATAAATATAAAAAAAGAGATAAAAAACAAGAAATTTAGCTAATAAAAAGCCAAAAAATTTAAAATTACAAATAACATAAAATTTAAAAAAAATCAAACATAAAAATCAAGTAAATAGAAATTTTCTAAAATTTAGATCGAGAGGTAATCATATGTTAGGCGAAAATGAACTTATAAAACTATTTCCAGATTTTAAAGAACTTGTACAACCTTCTGGAATTGATTTAAGAATTGATGAGGTTTTTTTACAGACAGGTGCTGGATCCTTAATTGACAACGAAAAAAATCTTCCTGAAATTGAAAAGTTAGAACCCCCCATTTATGTATTAAAACCTAAAACAGCGTATCTTGCAACTATCGATAGAAAAATAAAAATCCCAAAAGGATGTTCAATGTTATATTTACCAAGGTCAACACTTTTGAGATCTTTTGTGTCGGTACATACAGCTGTTGGGGATCCTGGTTTCTATGGAACATTACAATTCATGTTATACAACTATGGGGAATTTGATTACACCGTTAAAAAGAGCGAAAGAATTGCTCAAGGGGTTGTATTTGACGTTACGGGTTCTGGAGAGTATAATGGAAGTTATCAGGAAAAGGAATAATCTAATTATTCCTATTACTCTTTTCAATAAATAATGACCTTAAATTAAAATACATTTTCTAATTTAAAATTTAGCTATCTTCAGTTTTTATTTGTCCTTCGAGACGTTTTATAGCATTATATTTATCTTTTTTCTCAAGTTTAGCCTGTTCCAATGCATCTTTCAGGGTTTGGATGGAATGATCGTATACTTCACGATCTACTGGATACGGATATCCATCTTTTCCTCCGTGGGTAAAACTGTACTTAACAGGATCCTCCCAGCTTGGTTTAGACCCATACACAAGATCTGATATCAATGCAAGGGCTCTAATCTTCTTTGGACCAATGCCTTCAGTGAAATTAATTCTTCATAGTTTGATGGTTGAAGTTCCCAGGCACGCTTTAGAACTTCGAATTCACGATCTGAAATATCTTGGTCCAAAACAGGGTGATGGCGTGGCATTTTAAGTTCGTTAAAATAATAATCAAGTTTCATCTGTGACTTGGAAATTAACGGTGTTCTATCTTTGAAATATTTCTTCAAGTGTTCGGGATTGTCACATATAAGATCCACACTAATATTTCTTGCATTATCACTATCCAAAGAAGTCATATCTAGGGTGTTATCGGTTTGACTATCACAACAAATCCCCATGTGGGGTTCTTCAAGATATTCATCCACAGACTCACCAAGCCAATGATATCTCCTTGCGTACTGAGTTTCTTTATTCATGCCCTGTTGAATAACCGCCCATTTCCCTTCTTCAGTTAATATGAATGAGTGATGGTATAATTGATATCCATCCTGTATACATGAGTTATCTATCTTGGCTGATATTTTACTTGAATGGATTAGATCATCGATTTTCCTGGTTGAGAGTGAGAATAAATCTCCTGCAGCTTCTATATCTGCAGGCGTTTTTTTCGATGCACGCCCTTTACCTCCAGCAACAACCATTCCATGTTTTTCAGCATTTATAACAGCTTTAAGCGCCCCACATGTTGTTGTGGTAGTTCCTGATGAATGCCAATCAAAACCCAGTACACAAGAGAAAGCTTGGAACCGATGAGGATCTGAAATACGTCTAAGAAATTCATCAGAGTCGTACTCGTAGAGCATCACATCTACAACGCCTTCTGTTAATTTTACCAACCTATTGAATAGCCATTTTGGGGCTTTTCCTCCATGAAGTGGTAAATTGACAACTCCCCTAGAATGCATATGAATACCTTTTTTATTATTATAAAATATTATACTAATTATTTTAAAATTTTAATTATTTACACTCTTCTTATATATTTCATCATGTCTAAACATACTATTAATTTCAAATATAATTAATTAAAACATTTTATAAAATTTGAATATGGAGAATAATATGCCTATAAATCAGACAGAAACTAATCTTGAAGCAATTACAGTAACAATAGCGTTTCTTGAAAAACAGGAAAATATTGATGAAGAACTATTACAAAAATTAAAGGATGAAAGGGCTAGCCTTTTAAAAAAACTGAGGGTACTTGAATAATCTTAATTTATTATTTTTTAAAGTTATCCCCCTAAATATCCCGTCTAATACTATTAAGATGCTTTTAACATCCTATCTATTGCCACCTTTGCCTTTTCTGCTATTACTTTTGGAACCTTAACCTCGAACTCTTGGTTAATTAATGAATTTTTAACTTTGTGGAGATCGGTTAATTTCATATTTTCACATATTGCATCTTTTAAAGCAGGAATTATTGTTTTATCAGGATTTTCTCTTTTAAGCCGGGTAACAAGATCGACTTCTGTACCTATTATGAAGGTTTTCTTGCTTGACTCAGCAACATGTTTTATCATCCCACCTGTACTCAATATGTAATCTGCATATTCTTGAACTTCAGGATCACATTCTGGATGGACCAGTATGTCTGCATCAGGATATTTCTCCCTTAAAAAGTATAGATCACCTAAATTAAACATTTTATGGACGTAACAGTGACCTCCTTCGGGTGCGGGTATGATCTCTTTATCTTTAATTTGATGGGAAACGAACCATGCAAGGTTCATATCGGGACCAAAAAGTATTTTATCCTCTTTAAGACTTTCAACTATTTTAACTGCATTAGCTGAGGTACAAAGTATGTCTGCTTCAGCTTTTGCTTCTGCAAGAGTGTTCACGTAAAGAACAACTGCTGCTTCAGGGTATCTCTTTTTGTAGCTTCTAACTTCATTAGCTGTCAACATATGGGCCATTGGACATTCTGCAGCTTCATCTGGAATAACTATTCGTTTATCAGGGTTTAAAATAGCCGCTGTCTCTGCCATGAAGTCAACTCCACAGAACACAATCAGATCTGCGTCTGTAATCTCAGATGCTTTAATGCAAAGTTCAAGTGAATCACCTATAAAATCTGCAATTTCCTGTATATCTCCGGTCTGGTAATTGTGTGCAAGTATAATAGCATTTTTATCATTTTTTAGTGCTATGATATCCTTTTGAAGTTCATTTAACATGTTATCGCCTTTTAATTTTTAAAAAATAATTTTATAAAAAATTCAATTATTCATGAAATAAATTCAATTTTTTTTATTAATACTCATTATATCAATGAAACAATTTTTAGCTAATAATTTTCTATTTTCCTTCGATAAATAGATTTATCTTTGAATTTATATTAAATGAATTTTATAAATTTAAATAACCCATTATAATATTAAATTTAGGTATCATTAAATAAAAGAGATTATTTTACTTTATATTTCTGCACCTTTAAGTGCACCCATACAGTGGCAACTTCTTTCAACAGCCATTTTTGATATTGCAGTATCCATGAGTTTCAACAGATCATGCTTTTTTGTATCCATAATTTCAAAAACTTCATCTATGGTCAGATTGGTTGGAGATATTGAAGCTGCGTAGTTCGATACTGTTGATATACTTGCATAGCATATTTCAAGTTCTCGTGCAAGTACAGCTTCCGGTAATCCTGTCATACCTACGACTGTACCTCCTAACATCCTGAACATCTGGATTTCAGCGGGTGTTTCAAACCTGGGACCTTCTGTACAAACATAAATACCACCATTAACAACTTTACCAGATGAACTAATTATGTTTCTTAATTCACTACAGTATGGATCTGTGACATCAATATGGACAGTTCTGTTATCATAGAATGTTCCATTTCTGAGTTTAGTAAAATCAATAAAGTCATTGGGTATAACGAAAGCTCCGGGTTCTACCTCTCTTTCGAGAGATCCAACTGCATTTGTTGCTATAATCCGGTCTACTCCTAGTTTTTTCATAGCATAAACATTTGCACGATAATTAATCATATGGGGGGGTTTAGAATGTCCTTTAAAATGCCTCGACATGAAAGCTACCTTTTTTCCATGGAGTTTGAAGATTGAAATCTCTGGTGAATTACCATATGGGGTTTTTAAAACTTTTTTATCAATTTCATCACCCATGGTAACTATTTCATATATGCCTGTACCGCCTATTATGCCTATCATTTAATTGTTCCTATAAATTTTTATAAAATCCCATCCATTTTAAAAAATAAAAGTTATTATCCCTTTGCCACTCCTATTGGTACCATTTTACCAACTAAAAGAGATATTCCAGCTTTATGACAAGTTCTTACAACCTCATCAACATCTTTGTAAGCTCCGGGAGCTTCTTCTGCCACAACAGGCATTGAATTAGCTTTTATTGTAATACCCTTTGATTCTAACATCTTTTTAACTTCATGACCATTGTACTCTCTTTTTGCACCGGCTCTACTCATTTTACGTCCTGCACCATGGGCAGTAGACCCAAAAGTTTCGTTCATTGCATTTTCTGTTCCATGTAATATGTAAGATGCTGTTCCCATGGTACCTGGAATCATAACAGGCTGTCCAATTGCCCTATACTTTTTAGGAACCTCTTCTCTTCCAGGTCCAAATGCCCTTGTTGCACCCTTTCTATGCACATAAACTTGGGATTTTTTACCTTTGATTGTATGGGATTCTTTTTTAGCAATGTTATGTGCAACATCATAAATTATGCCCATGTTCATTTCTTCAGCATCCCTTTTGAAGATTTCTTCAAAGGATTCGCGAACCCAATGAACTATCATCTGTCTATTAGTCCATGCATAGTTGGCTGCACAAGCCATAGCCTTGAAATAGTCTTGAGCTTCATCAGAGTCTACAGGTGCACATGCTAACTGGCGATCTGGTAGATTGATGTTGTAAGTTTTATAAGCTTTATCCATGGTTCGAAGATAATCGGCACAAATCTGATGTCCACATCCACGTGAACCAGAATGTATCATGACAGTTATTTGACCTTCCTCAATACCAAAGACCTTAGCTGCTTTCTCATCAAATATTTCTTCCATTTTCTGAATTTCAAGGAAATGATTACCTGAACCAAGTGATCCTAATTGGGGTATTCCCCTCTTTTTGGCCTTATCACTTACCTTCTCAGAATCGGCTGCATCCATTTTACCATTTTCTTCAAGATACTTAAGGTCTGAATCCCACCCGTAACCATTTTCAACAGCCCATTCGGCACCGTTATTCAATACGTCGTCTATTTCTCCTTCCTTTAGTCTTAATTTTCCTTTACTTCCTACTCCTGAAGGAATATTTTTGAAGAGTGCATCTACAAGTTCGTTTATTCTAGGTTTCACATCATCTTCTGTGAGGTTGGTTCTCAATAATCTTACTCCACAATTTATATCAAATCCTACTCCTCCAGGACTGATCACTCCATTTTTAGCACTGAAAGCTCCAACTCCACCAATACTGAATCCATATCCAAAATGGATGTCAGGAAGTCCTATTGAAAACTTTTGGATACCTGGAAGACATGCAACATTAGCTACCTGGTCAAGGGCGCCCTTTTCAACACCCTTAATAGCATCATCATCGAGGTAAATTCTACCAGGGACTCTCATTCCCTTTTTATATTCTGTGGGAATTTCCCATACACAATCTCTAATTTTTTCCAATTCTTCTGTAACCATAAACAACACTCCAAAATAAACTTTTATTCTTATAATTTTTTAATAATATTGATTCTAAACCGAATGTACTTCTTAACTTCTAACTAAAATTTAGATTAAAAATTGAGCTAATAACTTAAATTCATCTTTTTAGACTAATAATTAACTTAAACAGACTAGATCTACTAGTGTAAAAGTTTACAAATTCATTATAGAATTTATGTTCAAACTTATATAATCATATTACCGAATTTGTTTATGTTTCGATATTATGGATCTTTAAATTGGAATTATTTATTTTCAATTATTCCAAGTTTTTTATGTTCTGAAGCTATTTCATCGGCCATTTCGTCTATTTTTTTGTAATCCTCTTTCTTTGGAAATCCTTTAATAATTAATGGTGATATCATATCAACTTTCAAAGTGCTGATCATTCCAGTTATCTGATCCAACATCCTTCCACCCCATCCATATGATCCCATCACTGAAACAAATTTTAACTTAGGTCGAAGGGCATTTGCAAGATATGTGGCATAGATCACACTAGGATGGGGGCCTGTTAAAACTGTAGGTGAAGCAATTACCATTGTTGTTGCATCCACAAGGTCTAAGGCCACTTCTCCCATATCTGTATAGGTCAAATTTAATGGTTTTGCTTCTACTTTGCGTTCAACTAATGCATTCACCAAATGATCTACCATGTCTTGGGTACTACCATGCATTGATATGTATGGTATGATAACCTCATTCTTGGTATTGTCCGATGTCCAATCTTTATAAGCATCAATTATAAATTGCGGATCGTTATAAACTGGGCCATGGCTCGGTGCTATTATCTCAATTTCTATATTCTTCAGTTTCTCCAGATTTTTCCTGATTATAGCCCTAAATGGCATCATTATTTCGGCATAATATTTTTTAGCAGATCTGTAAATATCTTTACCAGCAAATAATTGGGTTGTTGCTCTGTGAGACCCGAAAAAATCACATGAAAATAGTATTTTATCCTCTTTTAGATATGTTACCATGGTATCTGGCCAGTGCACCCACGGTGTTATAAAAAATTTAAGGTTTTTGCCGCCTAGATCAAGTGTATCCCCATCGTTGATAACCATAAATTTTTCTTCAGCAATTGGAAGAAATTCCATTAATAATTCTTTACATTTTGAATTAGTAATTATAACTGCATTTTTATATTTTTCTAGTATGTTTGGTATGCTTCCTGAATGATCTTGTTCTGCATGGTTAACAATCAAGTAATCAATATCAACTTCTAATTTTTCTAAATTGTCTAATAATTCATGAGTTTTAGTAGGATCAACTGTATCTATGAGTGCGGTTTTATTACTGCCCTTGATTAAATAAGAGTTATAACTAGTTCCATTTGGAATTTGTATTAGTTCGTCAAAAATTCGCCTATCCCAATCTACAACACCTACAGAATATACATCTTCTTTTAACTTCCTATAAATCATTCAAACTCACCTCTAAATCTGTTATATGCCTTACAGTACAAGCTAACCCTTTTAAAGAACTTTTAACATATATTTCTCTGTTTATTATCCATTATAGATTAAAGTCTATTCTATAAGATTTGGGTAATTTACAAATCAATAATTCAATATTCATTATTTAAAATCGTGCATCGAATGAATTGGTAATTATTTAATTGGGATTATATATTCTATTTATAATCCAAAGCATAAAAAAGTTCTGATATAAAACCTTAAACACTCTTAAACATTATTTAAAATCATTTAATCATGGATACATTCTTTTAAATCATCTTTTAATATTATTTTCCATAGATAAAGATAAGTGCAGTTGTAACCATAATTATAGTTAGAATAAATTGTTTCGGGTGAATAATAATGATTAGCAAAGAAGAACTTGTTGATAAAATAGAAAATACAAAACTGGAGCGAATGCCTGATTTAGGGGATTCGTATGAAAAAAGAATTTATTTAGATGATGATAACGTTTTAATTGTAGGTTATAACCAAGAAGAGAAATTTGATGTAGAAGATCCAGATGAGGAAAATGTTAGAAACTATTATTGGTACTGGGAACTTCGAAATTCACTAACTTGGGATGTACTCTTTGAAAATCAGGATAAAACCTATAATTTCTGTGAATCAGAGGTTGGCGGTTGGAGCGACAATGATCGTGTGGAAGATGTTGTTGGTGATATAGCTGAAGAAGATGTTTGTAGATGGAGTGAACAGGACTGGATCGAAGATATTTCTGAAGATATTTCTGATGAGGTTCTTGATTGGATTAAAACTCTTGCAAAAGATGTTTAAATTCAATATTTAATTTTCTTAAAAAAAATAGATAATAAGGGAGTAAGATGTAATTAAAATTATTTATACTCCTCAATTGAGTTGTAATCTGTTATTTCTATAGAATATCCTTTCTCAAATGCTAATGTGAGTTTTAATTCTGGTCCGGTCATATCTTCAATTTGACCAGCAACATATTCAAGGAACCTTTTTCCCTTGAGCTTGTTTACACTTACTTTTTTGAATGAAGTGTTATTTCCGTCATGTTGACCTACAACTATAGTCTTTCCCACTATTTTTACTCCGTAGGTTACTCCAATGTCTAAATTGTCAGTATCTTCAAATATTACGGTTAGTTCTTCTAAAGAGGTTTTTTTGGAATTTTTAGTTTTCTTTTTGGAACATTTTATTGCTTTTTCTCCTCTAGCTTTTTCTAATTCCATCCAACTATCTTCTATAAACTCTTCCTCTTCAATAAATTCATCTTCAATAAATTCTTCATCATCTTCAATCCATCCATCTTCTTCCATCATTTCATCATACATCCATTCCACTCCTTTTAAATTTTACATTCCTTATCCACGAAGTTTTAGGTTTATATTGTGTTCGAATTTGTTCTATGATTCGCAATGGAAGATTAAATTTCCATTTAGTTATTGAATAAGGGTATTTCTAATTGGATAATACATAATTATCCATTTTTTCGATTCTTATGTTATATACTGTTATCATATATTTTAATATTTTTCTAAACTGTAAACCATATCTCTAGTTGCCTTATCAATGGACCTAATTGTTCCCCAACTATCAAATTGTTCTTTAGTTTCTCTTTTTTTACAACTTCGACCAATATGATAAACCTCCCAACCATCTGTTTCAAAAACTTTTAAAAAGATCATTCTATTTCATCTTAATACGTCTTATCCGACATGGTTTATATATATTTTGATTTAATTCTCTTATCTATTGAAATATAAATTTCATATAAATACTTTTTGATCATCACGAGTATTGATTAACAAGGATTTAAATTATAACTTTAGGGTCTTAGATTTTTCATG
>PLXT01000011.1 GCA_003151535.1 Methanobacterium sp. | reverse complement strand
ACTGTAACAACAGGAATTCCACATGCATTGGCTTCAATAACAACCATTCCAAAGCCTTCTCTTGTTGATGGAAGTACAAGAACCTTTGATGATTTCATATATCCAATCAGATCATCATAATTTTCCATAAAATCTTTAAAAATTATATTATCAGTTAATTGAAGATCTAAAGCTAATTTTTCAAGTTTTGAACGTTCAGGGCCATTTCCAATGATAAGACATATAAAATCTGGTATTTTTTCCTTAACAATTACTAGGGACCGTATAAGAACATCAACATTTTTTTCCTTGATCAATCTACCGGCAAATATTATGGTTGATTCTTTATGGGAATGTTTGATCTCTGTTATATGGTTGAAATCAATACCATTAGGTATTATAACAGATTTTTCTGATTTTTTAATTTTTTTAAGGTCTTTCTTTGTCTTTGATGATACTGTTATGATGTTATTTGTAAGACTTAACATTACCCTTTCTATGATTTTACCAAATATGCCAGGTTTACCCAAGTAGGTGTACCAGTAATCTCCCCATACTTCGTGTAAAGTAATTATAAGCTTCGATTTTCCGAGTCCTGAATGTATTTTAGCTGTAAAGCATGAGAAGAATGGAAATCCCTGGCAGTCAACCATATCATAATTATCTTTAAATAATGGTTTTAAAAGTTTTAAACTGAAAATAAGGGCTTCTTTAATGGATCTCCTATCATCTGAGTAGAGGTTAATGGGGTCAGATACTCCGTGAAGTTTGATACCATCCATTGAAGTATCGGTATGATCATTTTCAGTCCACCACCATCCTATTGAATACCAGTGCACTTCATGTCCACGTTCAGCTAGTCGTTTGGCTAGTTCGTATACCCTTTTTTCAGCCCCACCCTTAACCCATGGATAAACAGCATCGTAGATAAAGGCGATTTTCATCCAGTTTTACCTCAAATTAATCAGTTTTATAATCATTTGCTAGTAACAACAAACTAAGGAACATTCCACTGAATATGGTTTGAATTCCTATAATTGACAGCATCATAGCGAGCATAGCATATTGAACTTGATAAAGAGAACCAAATCCAACAGCACTCCAACTGTAGAGAACATAAAGTCCACCTACAACTCCGGCAGCCAAGAATATAAGTCCTATACTTAATTCTCTTCCAAGTGAATGGTAACTCATAATTTTTTTTACAATCCCTGAACTCTTGGAGAACCCGTAAACTGTACCAAATGCACCGAAATGTATCCAAGCTAAAAGCATTTGATAACCAATAATGAGAAGTAAACTACCTAAAATCAGAGTATGTAATCTAGAATCTCCCTGTATTGCAACTGTTAATGTTAATATTACACCCACAGCCAATGCAATCAATCCCGGTCCAAGCAGGAAAGGTGTTGGTCTGTAAAGCATCATAAATCTTAGATGTCTCCATCCATCAGCAAATGAACTTAACTTAGATTCACCTTCACGAGGATAGTATGTTATTGGAATTTCTGCTATTTTAACATTTTTTCGAGCAGCTTCAATAACCATTTCTGATGCAAATTCCATTCCACCACTTTTAAGATGTAAATCATCAAGAGTATCTTTTTTAATGGCTCTCATCCCGCAGTGGGCATCAGATATTCCTGCACCAAATAATTTGTTAAGTACCCATGTAAGAAATGGGTTTCCAATATATTTGTGAAGTGCAGGCATTGCACCTCCCTTTATATCACCCTTAAGCCTAGATCCCATCACAAAATCTGCTTCTCCCTTTAGGATGGGTTGTATAAATTCATAAGTTATTTGGAATGGATATGTTCCGTCGGCATCGCCCATAACAATTATATCTCCTGTTGCTTCACTGAAACCCTTGAGATAAGCATTTCCATATCCTCTTTTAGACCCTAAAACTACACGTGCGCCAGCTTCCTCTGCCTCCTTAGCTGTATTGTCGGTGGAGGCATTATCAACAACAATAATTTCTGTTTCCAATCCATTTTCATGTAACTTGTCCAATGGCACTGTTCGGACAGTTTTGCCCACTATTCCCTCTTCATTGAGGGCCGGTATAACGATAGAAATTTTCATAGCATCACTTTTTCTGAAATATTTAAAATTTTTTTTTATAAGAATTCTCTGTGAATATTATTATATTATAATTTATTATTTTATCAATTTAAAACTTAAAACTAATTTTAACAGTTCTTAATTAGTATCTGGATGTATATAAGTTTTTATTAGTTATATATAATCAGATTGATCCTCTGTAAAATATGAAGTAAGACAGTATCATTAGTATGATAGCAAATATCACTCCAAACAACACCAATCCCTTATCATTTCCAAATATTATGGGTATTGGACCTATTAAAATGACTCCACCAGTATGAATTTCTGTCTTTGAATCATTAGATGAAGATTGTAGTGCTGTTCCTATGAATATCAATAAGATACCCAGAATTACCACTGCAAAACCTAATAAGATAATTGAGTCGTAGTTAACCAATACATACACCTTCAAGAATGCTCGTACTTTACATCAAAATTGGATTTTAATTTATGTTACATATCCCATAAATATCAAAATATTTTTTTTAAATCTAATTTTATCCCTATATCCTCTATAAATAGGATTTAATTCTATAAAACCAATGTATTCAGATTTTACTTATCAATTTTTTAATTTATATTCCATGATACCTGACGAATCTTTTGTTTCGATTATATCCATCCTTTTCATGGCATCCAATGTTTTTTCCAGATCAACTAAGCAAGTTCCTTCAAATTCCTTACAAATCTCAGTGATGCATGGACACTCAATTATATTTTCCATTGTTTTTATATCCATCCATGAACCTTCATGACTTAAAAGATTATAAACTGGTATAATTGAGATAACATTAATGTGTTGTTCTTTCTCAACTTTTAAATATTCAATATCACCATGTAACTCCTTTGCAAAGACTTTAAGATCTTTTAAAACTTCTTGGGGTATAACCAATATTACATGTACTTCCTGGGATATGAAGTAGGATCCACGACTTATATGGAATTCATCCCTTGTCAGTACAATACCACCAGCATCTTCTACAAACTCTACCATCTCATTAAACCTATAAAAGCCGCTACTGTAACCTAATAACATATACACTAAATTCACCTTCATCATGAATTTTAATCATATCCACATAATTTGTATTTGAGATTATCCCATTAAACAGAATTTATTATTCGGTAATTAGATGAAGATGTTTTAAATAATTAAATTTTGCCTTAAACTTAAATCTAAATTTAATATTGTTACATTAGAGGATATTCTCATTAAATGGGTTGTTTTTTAATTCTCCCATATTTTTGGCAGCTGAAATCATTATAACATGTATAATACTTTTTTTGTTGATCTTATCTATTATAAGGTATTTTTATTAAATTCCGGTGTAAAACTATCAAAGCATATTTCATGAATTGATTTTAATTGTAATGAAATTGTAATAAACTAAAATTCAGTATAGTATGCAGGCAAAATACTATTTCAAAGTCAATAATTTTTATAATATCTTGAGTAGTCATGGATTAGGTCACCAACTAATCTGTAAAATTACTGGAAAATCTTTTAACAACACTTGCATGCTTATTTTATTTTAATATCCGAAAATCATACTCTACAGGCATGTTAATGATGCCACGACAAATATGTACTTATAATACTTCCCAAATTACAAAATTAATCTTTATAAATCAATATTGCAATTTTATTTTCAGAGTACACTTCTATAATCTCAAATAGTATGGGCAGTGTATCTGCTGGTTGTATTAAGACTCGAGTAGTTTTCATTTTAACGAATTTATTAATAGTTCCTTAAACATAATTAATAATATAAATTAGTTTTGATTTTTTTTTTAAAAATGTAGGTTGATTTGATGAATGAAAAAGATGAAAATATTCAATGGTTGGCTAATGTTGTTGAGTCTTCTGATGATGCAATTATTAGTAAATCTCTCGATGGTATTATAACTACTTGGAATAAAGGTGCAGAACTCATATATGGTTATTCAGCTGAGGAAGTTATAGGGAGGTTGTCAAGTTAGTGGGTGTTGGGACTTGCGAAAAAAAAATTTCTATAAACCTGTAAATTTGAATTTGATGTCTCATAATTAAATTTTGAGACCATTAAAGATAAATAGGAGTGAGAACAGATTTATTTGTATGTCTAGTACAATAACATCTGCTCTCAGTT